>JABJFP010000036.1 GCA_018662715.1 Methanobacteriota archaeon
CTTCGCCAATAGATGGCAGCCGTTGAGCGGTTATCACCGCTGATTTCGACGATGTCACCGGGCTTCAAGTCCAATCCCATGTCGGCAGATATGCGGGCACGTCCGTGTCCTACGTCAGATGGTATGGCTTTTGATACTCGCAATGAAACAGATTCCTCTTTGTCAGACATAACACTCGCTCCTCAACATTTCCTATTGGCATACGACGGTATATGAAGACTCCACCACGCCATTCAGGTCAGTTTACAAAGGCCAAAACTGCAGGACTCACTTAAATGCACGCCTTATATTGACCATGTTATTCGTTCCATCACATTCAAGAGACGAGTGTTGTTCGCTTTGCTCATGGTTCACGTCTTAGAAACCGGCCTCGAATTTTTGACTTCAAACAACCCCAACGGTAAGCCTAGTGTTAAGGGTTACAACATCATCAACGGTCAGTTGACACTGGCAAGCGACGGAGCCTCATTCACTTCCATTAACCCTGCCATCCTCAACGACACCCTCGGCGAATTCCCTCTCTCGACTCGAGAGGATGTTCACTCTGCTCTTGATGCTGCACACGCTGCGTTCCCAGGATGGGCAGCAACCCCCGCTCCGACTCGTGGTCAGATCATCGGAAACATGGGCCGATTGTTGATGGAGCACAAAGACGCCATCGTCGCACTTGAAACCCGTGAAATCGGCAAGACCCTGAAAGAATCGGCTGGCTCCGTACAAGAAGCAATCGACACCTGTCTCTTTTTCCAATCTGAAGGCCGACGCCTGTACGGACAAACGGTTAACTCAGAATTGCCAGATAAAGAACTGTTCACGTACCGCCGCCCACTTGGAGTCTGCGGTATTATCAATGCCTGCAACTTCCCAGCAGCGGTTCCCTTTTGGAAGATGATTCCAGCAATCATGTGCGGAAACACATGTGTTTGGAAGAGTCCACAAGATGCACCTCTTCTCTCCTTTGCCCTCGCACGTATCATGCATGAGGCTGGAATCCCGAACGGAGTTATCAATCTGGTTCACGGGAAAGGAAGCGGCGCTGGACAATATCTCGTCGACGCAGTCGATGAAGGACGTGTCAACAAAATCTCCTTCACAGGGTCCACTGAAGTTGGTAAGATGATCGGAGAAGTATGTGGCCGCAACCTCGTATCGTGTTCACTTGAACTCGGTGGGAAGAACCCACTTGTCGTTATGCCAAGTGCTAACCTTGACAACGCTGTTGAGGGAGCATATTGGGGTGCCTTCGGAACTGCAGGTCAACGCTGCACTTCACTTGGAAACTTGATTCTCCACAAAGATATCTACGACGAATTCATGACCAAGTTCATGGCTAAAGTTGAATCCACAACCATTGGGGACTCACTTGCACACGACGGCGTATTGTACGGGCCAATGTTGTCCGAAAAATACGCTAAGGACTTCCTCACAGGAGTAGAAATGTGTAAGGAATCTGGTGCTAACCATATGTTCGGCAAAGGCCGTATCACCAGCGATAATCAACCCGCTAATTTCCTTGGAACTGCAGAAGATGGCGTGTTCATGTGGCCTCACGTCTTTACCGAAGTCACTGAAGACATGAAGTGCTTCCATGAGGAAGTCTTCGGGCCTGCTGTTACGATTTGCAAAGCAGACGATTTTGACCACGCCCTTCATTTGGCGAATGCAAGCCCCTACGGTCTATCTTCCGCAATCTACACCAACGACCGTTTGGAAGCATACAGGTACAAGACCGGCATCAAGGCTGGAATGACAGGAATCAACAACTCCACTACAGGCGCTGAAGCCCACCTTCCATTCGGTGGAGTGAAAGGCTCTGGAAACGGAACGAGAGAATCTGGAATCTGGGTTATTGAAGCATATTCCTACTGGCATGCAGTCAACGACGAACTGTCAGGAAAACTCCAACTTGCTCAGATGGATGTTGAAGAAGTTGAGATGGCAGAAGCTGATGTTGACTGGACTCAATTGGCTTGAAATTCATCTCCAAAATCCCTGTGGTCCAATGGTGAACCTCAAAGACCCTGCGGCATTGGGTAACATGTTCCCTTAGGGGAAATGAGGGTGTAACCATGGGCGACGGCATCAAACTCCCAGTCATCAATGGCTTGGGTCGAACGAACCGAATAGACAACTGGTGGAGTCAGCCCCTTACCATGGGTATTGGCTTGACTGCGGCTATGATTTACACTTTTTGGCGCTTGTTCATCTACACTACTGAAGGGACAATTTCCTACAGTTTAGACAGCCATCACACCGTGATGTCGCCCATCTTTTCCCCGAACGTGTTGGAATGGGACTTGTTTGGGCTTTCATCGTGGGACCATCCCACCTGGGTTAACGCAGCAGTGCTGATTCTTTGGATTCCATTTGGGTTCCGTGGTACTTGCTATTACATGCGCCGAGTGTACTACCGCACTTTCTTCGCAAGCCCCGTTGCTTGCTGGGTCGACGAGCCAGATATCAACAAGAAACTCGGTTATCAAGGAGAAAAGCGCCTGTTCATCTTCAACAATTTGCACCGATATTTCCTGTATGCGGCAATGGTCATTCTTCTCATAAAATGGTGGGATGTGACTCACGCCATGACGTTCGATGACGGTATTGGTCTTTCTTTTGGAACCCTTGTGATGGGCATTGAGGCATTCTTGCTCACCATGTATGTCACTTCCTGTCACGCACTGCGCCACCTAGCCGGTGGAATGTTAGACCGCTGGACAACAGGATTGAGTCAAATCCGAGGGAAACTCTTCGGAAAAATCAGTATTTTGAACCGTTCCCACGGGTTCTGGTTTTGGACATCCTTAACCTTCGTTTTCCTTGGAGACCTTTGGGTTCTAGCCGTTTGTGAAGGGTACGTTAACGACGTCGCATTGTTTGTAATTTGAGGTGAGATGATGACTGAACAAATAACCAACCACGAATATGATGTTATTGTCATCGGCGCCGGAGGCGCCGGGCTAAGGGCTGCTATTGAGGCGGCTCGTAGCGGAGCAAAGACGGCTATGATCACTAAATCTCTCCTCGGCAAAGCCCACACGGTTATGGCCGAAGGTGGATGTGCTGCTGCACTCCAGAATGCCGACCCTCGTGATGGGTGGAAGGTTCACTTCCACGACACCATGAAAGGAAGCAAGTGGCTAGCAAACTGGCGAATGGCTGAGTTCCATGCCAAAGAAGCCCCTGACCGAGTTAGAGAACTGGAGCAATGGGGCGCTGTCTTCGACAGAACACCAAACAACTTGATCAATCAACGTAACTTTGGTGGACACACCTTCCCTCGTCTCGCCCACGTTGGCGATGCAACCGGCCTCGAACTGATCCGTACGCTCCAAGAGCGAGGAATTCATGAAGGGATTGACATTTTCATGGAATACACCGTCCGAACCCTGCTCAAGGAAGGAGACCGCGTCACAGGATGCGTTGCTTACACCAGAGTTGACGGAGACGTTCATGCGTTCTCAGGCAAATCCGTTGTTTTGGCCACTGGCGGTATCACACGGTGCTGGTCTGTATGTTCTGGATCTTGGGAATACACTGGAGACGGACATGCTCTTGCCCTTTGGGCCGGCGCAGAACTTCGCGACATGGAATTCGTTCAATTTCATCCAACCGGCATGGTTTGGCCGCCCTCCGTACGAGGTATTCTCGTAACAGAAGGTGTTCGTGGTGAGGGTGGACGCTTAACCAATTCTGAAGGAAAGCGATTCATGTTTGATTACGTTCCTGAGATGTTTGCAGGCGACCACGCCGACACCATCGAAGAATCGGACCAGTGGGTTGAAGAAGTTGTGAGTGGGAAACTCGCTACCGTTCGCCGACCGCCTGAACTCCTCACTCGTGACGTTGTTGCAAAGGCCATCAACTCAGAAGTCAAAGCAGGGCGCGGTTCACCCCACGGCGGGGCATTCCTCGATATTTCTCACCGTGGTGAAGAAGCCATTTTGAAGAAACTACCGAGCATGCATCATCAGTTCAAGGAACTTGCCGGTGTTGACATCTCAAAGGAACCTATGGAAGTTGGGCCAACGGCACACTATGTCATGGGCGGAGTTCGTGTAAATGCTGAAACTCAGGAAACAACCGTTCCTGGACTCTTTGCCTGTGGTGAAGTCGCCTCTGGCCTTCACGGAGCAAACCGTCTCGGAGGCAACTCACTTTCAGACCTCATTGTGTTCGGGAAGCGTGCAGGTGAATTCGCTGCAAAACGGGCCAAAGATTTGGCGCAACCGGCTATTGATGACGAACAAGTAGGTCACGCTATTGATGACATGCTTGCGCCTCTCATGCGAGAAGGTGGAGAAAACCCTGGAGCGATTTACGACGAAATGCGGGATATGATGCAAGCGAAGGTTGGCATCATTCGCACCAAGGCTGAACTTGAGGAAGCCCTTGATGATTTGAAATCCTACAAGGCGCGAGCAATGGCATGTTCCTCTGGAACTTCACGCAAGTACAATTCTGGCTGGCATCAAGCCCTTGATTTGCTCAATATGGTTGATGTTTCCCACGCAGCAACACTTGCTGCAGTGACTCGGGAAGAAAGCCGTGGCGGTCACACAAGAGATGATTTCCCGACACCAGAGGATGATTATTGGGGCAAAACCCTCAACATCATTTGGATGGAAGACGGCGAAATGAAGATTCGACAGGAACCGGTTGAAGCCCTACGCGACGACCTTGAGGAGGCCCTCAACGAGGTCAAGGCTATGATTGCTGAGAGAGCCGCCGAAGCTGGAGGTGAGAAGTGATGTCACTCAAAGGAAAGAAGCAAGCGTTCAATATTCTACGAGGCGAAGGTGAAGAAGCGAGTCTTGAATCATAC
>JABJFP010000265.1 GCA_018662715.1 Methanobacteriota archaeon
ATTCGCCTTGTCTACGCATCGAACATTCCGGTCATTTTGATGGCGGCTCTTCTTGCCAACATCAACATGTTCACACTTCTCTTCTGGAGCCACCCAACGCTGAGCAGGACTCCGATCTTAGGTCAGAACGGTTGGGCTTCAGCCTCTGCTTACATAGGGACATACGACCCTGGTCAAACTACCGCATCCGGTGGATTTGCATGGTACGCTAGTATGGTTAACGGTGTGAACGACTGGTTGATCCCGCTACTGAATCAACAAGGAGACGTCTTCGGGCACTCGCTGACACAGATGTTGGTCCACGTCGTGTTTTATGTTGCTCTTATGACCGTTGGTTCGATGGTGTTCGCCAAGTTTTGGATTGACACAACCAACATGGGTACCAAGGATGTAGCCAAACAAATCGAGCGAACAGGAATGCAAATACCTGGGTTCAGAAAGAACCCTAAGGTGTTGGAAAAGATTCTTGAGAACTATATTCCCCCTGTTACATACTTTTCAGGGGCCTTTGTAGGACTTCTTGCTGCAGGAGCCGACTTGCTCGGTACGGTTGGTAATGCCACCGGAACGGGGTTGTTACTGGCCGTAGGTATCATTCTAAGGACCTATGAGCAGATCCAAAAGGAACAGGCTATGGAAATGCACCCGATGATACGTCAGTTCTTCGGAGCCGACTGATACCCTCTTAAGGGAGGTCAGCCGGTTTTGATTCATGGTTCGTTTCCGTGCACCACGCGGCACTCTACTTTGGGTCAATAAGCCTGAAGATTTAGATCTTGAATTATTAGATGGAACTCTCCATCTCAAGAAATCGGAGGGTTCCTTTTGGAGTCTACTCGGTTCACTCCCCTTCCTCATTATTGGATTCGCAGTGATCGGTGGTTCGTTCATTTACACTGCTTACGAAGCCTACAGCCAGATTGCGAATGATTCTGTATGCGATACTCGCTACTATGAAGAGGTTGAATTGGGCGGAGGAGACATTTACTGTGAAGATACGCAGTGGAATCAGATCAATTCCATCGATTCTGTTGAAGTTGCAGATCAGCATTTTAAATACGTGACGAATTGGGGTGACGGGAATTATGAAGTTCAAGAGTTTAGGTGGTCGGTTAAGAACGATATGCTCGCAATTGGTTTGGTTGAATCCTACGAAGGAGAACGGTATTACCAATGCAGCCTATACAAGATGGAATCATCTCTCAGCCAAAATTGGACGGCGGATGAACTGACTGTTTCAGGAGATTACTGGTATGCACTGCCGAGTTGGTGCCGTGACGGCGATACATCTTCCTCAAACCTCAGTTATTCCCCAGCCGTAGAGCCATTGTTTGGAGGGGAATTATTGTATGTTGTAGTCGACGCAGGTTCTCATGATCTTCATGCAGAAAAATATACAGAAAATACATTGGAATACATCACCATTTATGCGCCGTATAATGCAGGAATTATCGAACTTATGTTTCCCCTAATATTTGGATTAATTTTTGGTGGTATATTCTTGGCTGTTGGGGATAACAGGGGCATGGTTCTCACGCTGAACGGTTCGGAACAAACCATGAGAACTCGCAAAGCATTTGGCGGGACTCGACTCAGCGGTTGGACATGGACTGGCATAGATTTCTCATCACTTAAACTCAAACAGTATACGAAAACTGTGAAGCACAGCAGCGGTGGCGGGGAGGATGGTCCAGTCCAAACTTGGACGACCCGTCACAAAGGAATTGAAGTCATCGTTTTGGATGGGCGCAAGCCGGTTGAAGTTCTCTTCTTGGAGCATGGCGATCAATTGTCCATGTACGATTCAACGATTGAGCGTATTTGTGAGTCATTGGGTGTTGAAGTTCCTGAAATGGTTCGACTCATTGAGGAAAGGCCTGCGCCTGATATATCTCTTGAAAAGGTCCGGCTGACACATTTCCCGGTACGTGAATGGGACAGCAATAATGATGCTAGGGTTCTGGTGAGTTGGTTCAATAACGAATCATCAAGGACGAACAACTATTCTCTTCAAGATGCATTGGAAACCTCCGGTATTCAACGTCTGGATTCAACGGAAGATGCTCAACATTTACTGGACCACCTTGTTGACCTCCTCAAGAAAGAAGCGACCGATGTAGAAGCGGATGAGCTTTCAGGACATGATGGAATTGAGTCCAATGAAACCACCGCTGAACACGACGGCGATGGTCAGGCACAGGCCTCAAATCCGTTCTGGAATGATTCATGAGGGTTGAATGCCTCTAAATACGACCTTTCTGTGCCGCAGTCAGCGTTTTTTAGTGGATTTGCATACGGGTATCTTGATATAGGGGAGGTCAGTGGGACATCTTGCTTGCGTCAATAGGGAACGGCGTTGGCGGCAGAGTCTTCGGACAATGACCGTCGCCATCCTCCCTGATGCAATGCCGAAGCGATTGCGATTCCGAGCAGATCCTCACGGATTTCGGGGTCAGGTAGGTGATCGAGATTATGACGTATTTTGTGCAAGAAGCTCAAGTGCATTATTTTCTCGCCAATTTCATTTAGGTCAGCAAATTCATTGCGAATAGCGACAAGTAACCAAAGGATCATAACAAGAGAAATCTGGTTGATCCTGCCAGAGGCGACCGCTTTTGGAGTTCGATTAAGCCATGCGAGTCGAGAGTCTTAGGGACTCGGCATACTGCTCAGTAACACGTGGATAACCTGCCC
>JABJFP010000266.1 GCA_018662715.1 Methanobacteriota archaeon
TTGTCCAAAATAGACCATTGTGCACGGGCGGTCATTCCAAGTGGATTGCATTTCAAGATCATGGTTCCTTGGAAGGATTGGCTCAAATTGAATACCGGATATTCAGCGAAAGATTCGATTTCAGCAAGCGAACCATCAATACCACATCCAGTAGCTGTAAGATTTGAGGGTGCATCATCAATAAAAGAAGAGCCATTTAGTTCCCATCCTCTCTCACTCGGAGGTTCTTGGAACGATTCCATTCGGGCACCGTCGCCTGTAATGGAGGAAACTGTAGGAATTCCGGCAGAGGAGCCCTTAAACTCAAGATGGAGGCGGAATTCATCAATTTCATTATGATCAAGAAGGTCAACCGGAACCGTTGCTTGATTTGTTCCTTCCATTCCCGGGACAACTTCGCCTGAACTGTCAAGGATGGACCAGTTAAGATAAGCACCAGAAGGGATTTGTGCATCAATATACAACGGAGAATATGTATCATCGGCCAAGAACTGAGTTACGCCGGTCGCATGACCAAGAGAGGGGCTAGTCCAGTTGGATTCAGGAGGAGTTGCGATATGGACATCATCTACAAACCAGAAATCACAACATGTTCCACTTCCTCCACTGCCCGTAGTTTGATGAATTCTAAACTGAGAATTAGCATGGATTGCCGCCGCTGGGAGCATCGTCATGTATTGCAGGTTACTCGTCTGAGCACCTCCTCCGTTGAACGTTTTGAAAGCAGTCCATCCGCCTGTTGATGCTTTGTATTGAAATTGTAGGTTTTCGTTGGTATCCGGCGTTTCACCACAACCACTACGACCTTCGTGAACCCAGGCATGGAATGGAATGTTAGCACCTCCTGCAAGATTGATTGTAGGCGAGGTTGCGTACGTTGAACCACCGTACGTTCGAACCGAACCTCCGCTCGAGCCGTTGAACCCGCAGGCAGGACTGGTTACTCTTGCAGCGAAGCTGTTTGAAAACGTCCACCCTTGGTTATTGGCGTTGAAATCCCAAAGACTACCGCTAGAAGACGCAGTCAGTCGGCCGTCCGAAACAGACGTTCCATTGACCATAGCGTCAGGGTGTGTCCAATCGGTTGCATCATCCCAAACGAAACCGGATTGCGTGGGCAGAATTTTCGGTTTGAAATTTAATTCTGCACCCGTCAAAGGTTCATCTGCAGGCAAGTCTAATTTTAAGTTGGAATTCATCATTGATGAAAGTGTCAAATCGGTGCTTTCACCTGCCCCAACATGACTCGGATTAACTTCGTCCAAGGTGACACCATCACCTCGTTGAGGACTCCAATCCAGCGTGGAAGCCCAGCTACTGAACAAAAGCAACGTGACAAGAATCAACGCTTGACCACTCGTGGACCTATCCGCCATGCCTTTCGGTATGCATTCAAGGACTTGAAACATACGCCTCCAAAAATTTACTTTCCTAGCGAATTTACGAACAAAGCGCCCTCATCCCTGGTTACTCTGGAGACTCACATCAAACGAGCCATTTTGGGAGTGAGGTTGAAAACAAGTTCGCGGGTGGAAGGAGCATGGCTCAACCCTCCTCTGCAGGTGAACTGGATGCAGTTCGCTTGGAAACCGAACTGTTGGAGCAATGGAAATCGGAAAATGCGTTCGTTTCTTCCATACAGAATCGTAAGGACGGAGCCCCGTTCATATTCCTAGAAGGACCCCCGACTGCAAACGGAAAACCAGGCATTCACCATGTGGTTGCAAGAACGTACAAAGATCTTGTTTGTCGTTGGAAAACAATGGAAGGATTCAGAGTTGAACGGAAAGGCGGATGGGATACCCACGGCCTTCCAGTGGAAATCGAAGTTCAGAAACGCCTTGACCTGATGAGCAATGAATCCATTGAGCAATTCGGAATGGACGCCTTCAATCAAGCCTGCCGTGAATCGGTTTGGACGTACGAGGCTGCTTGGAGAGAAATGACTGAGCGAATGGCGTACTGGGTGGATTTAGATAACCCATATGTCACGCTTGACAACAATTATGTGGAGTCGTGTTGGTGGGCTCTCAAACAAATGTTCGACAAAGGCTACCTCTATCGGGGCCACAAGGTCCTCCCTTATTGCCCTCAAACCGGCACATCGTATTCCAGTCACGAAGTTGCTTTGGGATACAAAGAAGTCGAAGAACCGTCGGTTTATGTGAAATTCAAATTAACCGACGAAGACGCCTCCATCTTGGCCTGGACCACCACTCCATGGACCCTACCAGGGAATGTTGGCTTGGCCGTTGGGCCTGAAGTGACCTATGTTCGCTGCCGAGTCAAGGAAGCGGCTGGAGATTCATGGACCGGAGCAGGGGGTGCTGATGTTGGAGAGGAACTCATTCTTGCGAAGGACCTCATGAAAGAGGTGTTGCGACATCACGTTGAGATCATTGAAGAATTCCCCGGCAGCAGTTTAGTTGGTCGTTCCTACGAACCCTTGTTCCCAGACGCCGTGCCACGAATGGGTTCAACGACCGCTTGGACGGTTCTTGAAGCCGATTGGGTCACAACCACTGATGGAACTGGTGTCGTCCATACTGCAGTCATGTACGGTGAAGACGATTACAACCTCGGGATGGAAGCTGGGCTTCCTGCACATCACACCGTTGGAATGGATGGCAGTTTCATCGAAGGAACTCACCCTGAACTCGACGGAACCTATGTTAAGGACTGTGATGCAACAATCATCGCACTTCTCAGCGCGTCTGGTGGTTCCAACGGAAAAGGCCCACAAAGCGGATTGCTCTACCGAGAAAAGGAATACGCTCACGATTATCCCCACTGCTGGAGAACCGACCACCCCTTGCTCTACTACGCCATGGATTCATGGTTTGTACGCATGACAGCAGTCAAAGAACGCCTGCTCGAGTTCAACGACGAAGTTGAGTGGGCTCCCGACTGGGTCGGAGAAGGCCGCTTTGGTGAATGGCTTCGCAACGTCAAAGATTGGGCGATTTCCCGAGAGCGTTACTGGGGAACTCCCCTACCCGTATGGCGAACCGAAGACGGTCAAATGAAATGCATCGGCTCGATTTCGGAACTTCAAGAAGAAGTCGCCAAAGCAGTAGCAGCAGGTATTGAAAATCCCGAGTGTCCCGATGATGTGGATCTCCACCGACCGATTGTTGATGGATTCACACTTCTCTCCGATGACGGCCGACCTATGCATAGAGAACCCTTTGTCATGGACTGCTGGTTTGACTCTGGATGTGCATCCTTTGCCCAATGGCATCATCCATTTGACGGAGGAGAACAATTTGATGCCTCCTTCCCAGTGGACTACATTTGTGAAGGTGTTGACCAAACACGGGGATGGTTTTACACCCTCCTTGCCGTTTCAACAACTGTGTTTGACAGTAAGGCGTACAAGCGATGCCTATCACTTGGATTGATCCTCGACGCAGAGGGAAAGAAGATGTCAAAGTCCAGAGGGAATATTGTTGACCCGTGGGACCATTTCAACCGTGAAGGAGCAGACGCTACTCGCTGGTACATGGTCACTGCGGGTGCCCCTTGGAATCCGCTAAAGTTTGATTCAAATGGAGTTCGAGAAA
>JABJFP010000037.1 GCA_018662715.1 Methanobacteriota archaeon
AGCGATTTCAATTTCGCCTTCAACTTATCTTCTTGAGTGAGGGGGCCAAAGACGCACAGAACTGTTCCCAATTCACGTACACGACGAGTGATAGCCCTTGTGTCAATCTTCTGGATACCTGGAACCCCGTGCAGCCTTAGCAACTCGTCAACCGTCCCAATGGAGTCTCTATGATCCGGTTGATGCATGGCGTGACGTACAACAACACCCCGAGGCCAGACCCGTTTGGATTCAGAAGTTCCGTGATGGATTCCATAGTTTCCAATCAACGGATAGGTGAAGGTCAAAACTTGACCAGCAAAAGAAGGGTCGGTCAGTGACTCTTGGTACCCCATCATGCCTGTTGTGAAGACCAGTTCTCCTGAACCTGCTTGATTGGCTCCGAAGAGTTCCCCTTCATAGCGTCCTCCATCGGCCGTCAAAAGGACACCAGGGCCCGATGCACCTTCTGGGAGAGGAACTCCTTGAGCAAGTCCATCAGCGGCATCTCCGATGTCCAATGATGAAGGGTTGTAGAGCCGATGAGTAGCAGGAAGGGAACGCCCATTTTGGAGTTCGCTTCCTAACATCGTATTTGGTCGTCAACGGACACCCATAATGATTGGGTGTGGGTTTGATTGGAAGAGAGCGCCTAAAATATGACACAAAAAGAAGAAAATATCTCACTTAGTAGTGGAAACAAATAATTACTTACTTCTCATTTTCTCGCTCTTTATCATGAACGGACTTTCCACGAGCGGAGGGCTCTATCACGAGGCGTGCATCAGGGAAGTGGCGCTCGGTTCCGCCGTCTCCAAACCAAGCTTCCATGAACAGTGCTAAAGCAGCAACTTCAGAATGAGGTTGGTTACCCACTGCGACATTGTATTGTGAATGCTTGAAGACATCACCAGGCACCTTTGCACCACCCACGATAAGAACCACGGGCCGGTCCCGTCGAATTTGAGGAATCACTTCCCGGTAAGGCTGACCGTACATGGTGAGATGGATGGCCACACCAGGCTCCCCGTCTCCTGCGTCTTCCTCTACAAACCGTTTCAGCCATCCCATTGAGCCCTTGATATGTTCACAAGACATCTCTCCGCCAAAGCGTTCGTTGACCGAGCCCACATTTTCAAAGAGGTCGCTGTCTTCATCGCCAGCTAAGAGAAAACGCGTACCCCCAAGAGCTCTGGAAACGAGGGCGAGGTGCGTTGTGATTCGTGGGTCACGGCCCTTACGGTACCCCAAACGAAGCACATTGAACGGCGTGTCGGCCATGTGCAGACGACTGGCCTCGCCCACATGAGCGTAGCGGCTCATTCAACTTTATCGATGACTGCCTCGGAGGATTGTGAAGAATCACCCATGCCTGTGAATTCATAATCGTTTGAATCAATGAATCGGATCAACCAATTCAACAACATAGCATTGACCAAGAGGTTAGAACCCAGTGACATCCCACCCCAAAGGGCACCAAGACGGACGGTTCTCCATAGCCCGTCTGCATTTGAGAGGCCGTCGGTTACAAAGAAGGAGCCAATGAGAGGCTCGACGACGTAGAGGCCTGCGAGGATTAGCATCCCACCTGCTGCAGTTGAAGGAAATATTTTCCCCATATCTCTGCTGAACTCTGCAAGTATTGCTGAAAGCAAGGAGAGAATCATCACGGCAAAGGCAACTTGACCGAAGTTGATTCCAAAGAATACAGAGATGCCTTCGCTCATGTTATCGTCTTGTGAATAAATCCCCAACCACCAAATAGCGACCATGAGGGTGATGAGCATCCCGCCAGAGCGTGATGTACTGGCAGCTTTATCGAAAACCTCTTGCAAATTCCGAGGCTTAAGACGACGAATGATGCGTTCTGCAAATTCATAATCACTGACCGAGGCACCACTGACCGAATCCGAACCTGCAGCCACAGGAATCGTGCTCATCGTTGATGGTTCGGCCTCGGACATACGAGTACCTTCTTTGTCACATCTTATGAAACCTGTCGCTTTGGAGGTGTTCATGGTGACCGACTCGGGAGTGTCTCAATCGCGCCGAAAGCGGATTGTTGACGGCCTCAAACAAAACGATGGTTTCCCCCACATTATGGGAATCATCAATGTGACGTCCGATTCGTTCTACGAAGGAAGTCGCTCCCTATCTTCGGAAGATGCCATAGAGCGAGCCCTTGCGATGTGGGCATCTGGAGCCACGTGGGTCGACATTGGGGGTGAATCAACGCGTCCTGGAGCAGCTCGGGTTGATGAAGAAAGTGAAATCCAGCGAGTTGTCCCGGTTATCAAAGCCTTGAGAAAAGCCAATCCTGAGGGATTGATTTCTATTGACACTCGCCATGCATCGGTTGCACGAGAAGGCCTCAAGGCAGGCGCAGACATGGTTAACGATGTATCAGGACTTCGCGACAAAGCGATGATTGAAACCGTACTTGAGTGGGAGGCTGCAATTTGTATCATGCACATGCAGGGTGAACCCGGGACGATGCAAACAAAG
>JABJFP010000267.1 GCA_018662715.1 Methanobacteriota archaeon
AACTCCATTCCTCCAAAAGCAGACTTCACTGCCACCTTGTTCTTATTTGCCTGGGCCCTTTTACCAGTTGGTTTCATGTGCATGATGCTCATTTTCCACAGATTCGAATCCTTCCGACTTCCCCTTCTTGCCGTAAGCGAGGCCCTACTGCTGCTGACCTTTGCTAGTGGATACGCTCAGCGTAAGGGGAGTAAGTTTGATTCCAAAGTGCAACTCAGTGGTGTGCTTCTTGGAGTTTCTGTAATCGTTCTTGCTGTTCTCTACCTCGGTGAACTTTCCCAGTGGTGGTGGATTGGGTATTCGTTCTGTATCGGCTCAGTACCCTATCTCTTCATCTCGCTCAACGGTCTTGCTGCCTGTGATCATGAGGTGTACCAGCGTCCATGGGATGCAAAAGAGTTGGTTCAAGTTAAGCATTGCATGACAGGTTGGGATATCGTTTCGGCTCGATGGAAAAGTGGTATCATGGCATCAAAAACAATCGGTGAAAGAACAGCCATCATGTACGGCAGTAAGGACGAGCAACAGTTGTTCCTGAACATTGAACTTCTCGCTACAAAAAACGAAGCGTTTTCTGAAGACGATTGGGGCGTCCAGTGGGCCGATTTCCCCACCTTTTCTCACAGTGAAGATGCTGAAGAATGAGGCATTTTCTCCGTCATCATCAAGAGGCATCTAAATGAACCACCCGCGCCGGCAGGGTAGCATGGATGTAACGATTCTACTCGGCTCGTCTTCGGACCTACCTATTGCTCAAAAGTGTACTAAAATTTTGGAACTGTTCGAGGTTCCTTACCAATTGCGTGTTGCCTCCGCTCACCGGTCTCCAAAATTCGTTGAAGAAATCGTCGGAGATGCTCTGGATGACGGTTGTCAAATCTTCGTTGCTATGGCGGGACTTGCAGCGGCTCTACCAGGGGCAGTTGCGGCGCTGACCACCAAACCTGTTATCGGTGTCCCATGTGGTGGAAAGGTTCCATTTGATTCACTTCTTTCCATTGCTCAATTGCCTCCTGGTGTCCCAGCGGCTACCGTTGGTGTTGACCGCGGAGACAATGCAGGATATCTTGCAGTCCAGATGCTCGCACTCATTCACCCCAAATATGCAGCTGCTTTGGAACAAAACAAATTGGACCAAATTGAGCGAGTTAAA
Organism: Methanobacteriota archaeon; assembly: GCA_018662715.1. Classification (GTDB taxonomy): domain Archaea; phylum Thermoplasmatota; class Poseidoniia; order Poseidoniales; family Poseidoniaceae; genus Poseidonia. The sequence goes on from JABJFP010000267.1 coordinate 1,154, forward strand.
GCCCAAGACCGTGATGTCAACGGCGGTGCCTGAAATGTTTGATACTGAGGAATTCATCTCAGAAAGTATTGAATCCCTCAAATCTACTATTGATGACATCGCTATTATCGCTTGCTCGGGTGGAGTTGATTCAACTGTGGCTGCAGTTATTGCAAGCCAAGCAGTTGGCGATTTGCTTCACTGTGTATATGTTGATACAGGCTTTATGAGGAAAGATGAGACGGAACAAATCGAAGCTCTCCTTGAAGAACAAGGAATCAATTTGGTGACAGTGAAGGCTGCCGACCGATACTTTGAGGCTCTCAAAGGTGTCACTGAGCCTGAACAAAAGCGAAAGGTCATCGGTGAACTCTTCATTCGTATTTTTGAAGATGAGCAAAAGAAATGTGGAGCGAAATATCTCGTCCAAGGAACCATTGCTCCAGACTGGATAGAATCCGGTGGCGGTGTTCGTGACACCATCAAATCCCATCACAACGTTGGTGGTCTTCCTGAGGACATGACGTTGACGGTTGTAGAGCCACTACGTGACCTCTACAAGGATGAAGTCCGTGAACTTGCTCGCCATCTTGAAATCAACGTGGCTGAGCGTCAACCCTTCCCTGGGCCAGGCCTTGCTGTCCGCACTCTTGGAGAACTTACACCTGAGCGTGTTGCCGTTGTACGAGAGGCGTGTGCCATCGTTGAGGAAGAGTTTGAAGCCGCTGCAGAGCGTGGTGAAATGGAAATACCATGGCAGTACTTTGCCGCTCTTCTGCCGGTTCGCAGCGTAGGTGTCCACGGTGACGTACGAGCATACGGTGAGACTATTGTCGTACGTGCAGTCCAGTCGATGGACGGAATGTCTGCTCGGTATTCTGAAATCCCTCACAGTATTTTGCAGAAGATCAGCACTCGTATTACCAACACCGTCAAAGGTGCTGTGAACCGAGTTGTCTATGATATTACGCACAAACCACCTGGTACAATTGAATGGGAATAATCCCCATTGAATTGAAAATCATGGCGCCGATTGTGCATTAGGCACGCACCTTTTTTGCTCACTGTAATTTACTCACTTCACTTTCTTTTGGTACTCTTTGAAATTTGTAAAGTATTCATCTAGGTCATCTTGTGTTGGAGCAGGGAATTCCCAAGGCCTAGCAAAATATCCGGCGGTTGCGGTTGTAGGTTCAGCATCCTATCTATCCTACAACGCGTTGAAAGCGGCCTTTGATTGGGGAGAAGATCTCATAGACGATATCAAACAAACAGAACAGACCTTCCAAGACAGAGAGGATATTGTCGGCGGAATCGGAGTTCCTGTTCCAATCAGAGCATGGTTGAAAATCAAAAAGTGGACTTTTGGTTAAATTCAATCACTCTAATCCTAACATTGATGCAATAACAATCAATCCAATAATGCCTAAGAATATCAAAAAACCGATTTTAACAGAAGTGCCGCTTTCAAAAGTGATTCCTCCTTCAACCATCAGGTTTCTTCTTGCATCATCCCACCCGTCATCCTCGTCCATAACAATCAATCCCGAATATTCTTCCACGCCCATACAAGTGAGAGGCCTAAGTACCCAAGGCAAAAATAATCATCAATCCAAACTGAAAAACCATAAAAATAATGATCAATCCAATAATACCTAAGGATATCAAAAGAGAGATGTTATACAACCAATCATGTATGCTGGCTCCCTTTTCATCCCCGCTCATGATTGGTAAAAGGAGCGAATCTATTTAGGAAATGGGGTCTGAAAAATGACTCAGTTTTAACTGATTTTAGGCCATATTTTTGCTCAATATGCCCGAACAAATCAATGAAAACCTTGGGTGCGCTTGTAGTAAAATTTGCAACTTTTACTCACACTTGGCGTGCTTTCAGTGTCACGGTTTTTGGTGAACGCCGATTGTGGGGCTCGAACCCACGACCTTGGGATTAACAGTCCCACGCTCCACCAGCTAAGCTAAATCGGCAAGGTTGGCGACAGGCCACCCCTTTATGACGGCTTCGCCACCCTCAGTCCACGATTGACAACAAGCGTTCAACTGTCGGCACGGATACTTTCACCATTTCAACAAGGTTTTGCAGGATTGTATGTTCTGAATCGGTTAATTCTTGATTGTGATGGAAGGTTAGTAGGGGTTGGTTTTCCCCGATGATTGACCCTTTCGCCACATGGAAAATGAAACCGATTTCTGGGATGACCACATCATCAAGAGCATACCGTCCGGCTCCATGTTGCTTGGCGAGCAGTGCAGCAGCCATTGAGTCAATGCTCCCGACATGTCCTTCTTGACGTGAGAGGACTGTCGTTTGATGTTCACTCAACGGTAGTACGGATTTGGGGTCTTTGACGAGAATAGAAGCGAGTTCCGGTTCAACACCTTGTTCAATGCACATGAGTCTGAATACTTCAAGGGCATCACCCCGGTCAAGTGATTGTTCAATTCGCTTGTTTGCATCCTCTATGCTGAGCCCATCCTCAGTCATAGCCAA
>JABJFP010000268.1 GCA_018662715.1 Methanobacteriota archaeon
GCATTTGCGTTCTTTATATTCCTGATTGGCTATGTGCCCTACATGGTGCGTAAGGCTGCAGAAATCATGAACTGATACTGTTCAATTTGGCAGCTCTAACTCCACAGCAAAGAGTGGGTCCGGGTCAGTTGAATCGTGATAAGCGACGACGACTCCCCCATCGTTGAGAATTCCAAGTGATGCGAAGTCAAAGCGTATGTCGTTACCTGCCCCTGAGGTAGAATCCAAGTCTCCTAGGCCAACGTATGTGAGCGTATCCGGGCTCATATCCTCACTGTATCCTCTGACATGGTAGACAGTATCAACGTCCGGTCCATCGGTGGATTGGTAACGAACATTGAGGATGAACAGATCCAGTTCACCGTTTGCTTGGAATTCCCATTCTTCAATCTGCGATGCAGTATCTCCGAGCGTGTAGGTGTAATTACTCCAGGAAATTGCACCGTCTGTAGACATGTAATGCGTAAAGGTGGTTCCCGAGTTGGAAACGCAGTGCAACGTACCTGCACGGTCAATTTGACAGTATTCTGATGGGAACTGGACTTCAAGTTCGTTCCATGAAAGGGTCGTGTCCATGTAAGCAGCGTTGCCATTGCTGTAGTATGATGGGAAAAGGAGTCCGCCGCTAGGGACGGGGAATGCTCGCATTTCTTTGTGCGGCTTGTTAACATCCCAGTACGCAGGAAGGTCGGCAGCAGTAAAGTCAAGGTCAAGGTCAATTGCGGGGTCGCCTCCATTTCGGTCGGGGAATTGGAATGGATAGTAGTTCAACCCGTCTACACTGATTTGGCCGCCAGCATTTTGTGTTTGATGCCAGAAGTTTGAGACCACGATACTCGCCCATTCGCCGCTTCCAAGAGACGAACTGATCGGTCCAACTACCTCAACTTGCCATGAACGGTCGTAGAAGGGTTCTGTGATTCGGTTGTAACACCATGTCCATTCGCCTTCGGATTCGTCGTAAAGCAATGCGTAAAATTTGTCAAGTTTCAAATCGCCACCAACATATGGGAACCATGACATGGAAATGATATCTCCATTTGTTGCCTGAACGATACTGCCTTCGCCTAATCCCTCAGTTCCAGGGTTTGTCGGTACAAATGTCCTGCACTGTGTATCGGGTATTGCGCCAGGAATGTAGGTATCCCACACATGACCACGATCATCGGAGTATACAGGATATTCTCCGCCGATATTCAGGATTTGCCCTTCAATGGATGTGGCAAGATAATGTTCACAGCAGTTACCGCCATAGCTCGCATCAAATACAGCCCAAGTCGTGTTGGTTGTTTGATTGGTTCGAAGGTCTACGGTGACGAAGTTTGCTTCCAAATCATGTGATTGGGAATCAGTTCGTTCATACGACTCCCAAATTGAGGTGATTTCTTCATCCTCAACCGTTCCTGCGCCATCTCCAAAACAACCCGCAAGCAGCATGGAACATACCAATGCCAAACTCAACAACACCCGTTGCATGATTGTCCGTCCATGCGGCGTGATTTGAAGGCGTCGCTTAGCAGATACCGTTCAAAATGACGACAATTCCTTTTCCAGACGGACCAACCCTTCAGCAGTAAACGAACCCATCCAAGTCAATGCTTCACCGTCGATGCACAAAACCCAGGGTCGTTTTGCGCCCATCGATTCCATGGCTTGTGCAATTTCTTCACCTTCTTCCAATGCAAACTCATGGGGTTCGCTTGAGAGAAGGATTCCTTCCACCCCGTGTGCGATGAGGATTTCAGCATTCACGACAGGATAGCCGGTACCTGATGCTTCAAATTCCGGGACATTGAATCCTAGGGCCTCTATCATGCCTGCAGCATACGTTCCAGTTTGTGCAGCCATGAGTGGTTCATGCCAAATCATAGGTGCGACTGTACCTCTGGATTCGGTTTGGTTAACTTCACGAAGTGAGGCTTCTATTCGCTGGGCAAGTTCCTCTCCTCGTGCATCACAGCCGATGCATGATGCGAGTTCTCGTAACATTGCGGGTACGTCACTCGGACGCTTCACATCACAGACAAAGGTTGGAATTCCTTGCTCCAAGCACCAATCATAAACTGATTTCGGGTTTTCATCCCGGTCCATTACGACCAGCGTAGGTCTTGCAGCCTTGATTTTGGACAGTGTAGGGGTTTTAGTTCCTCCAACAATCGTGATATCGTTGACCACCGGGGAGGGGTGAATGCACCACGGCGTTCTCCCAACAATGGATGAAGAATCAAGACCGAGGTCAAACAAAGTAAGAGTTAGACTTGGAACGAGCGAAACGACTCGCATGTACATCACTCAAGCAACGGTAAAGTGAACAACAGTACCATCCACTTCGAAATGTTCAGCTCCAGCCGGAGGAGTCGCACCTTTTTCGTGGAATATGCACGCAGATGTACGTGTCTCGGTTGCTACCCACGCTTCATCTGCAGCCATCATGCTGGGGGCGTTTTCCATCCACACCTCCAGTTCAATTGTTGCTTCAATGTCGAGGTCAAGGGTCTTACGACGAGCCTGTACGCGACGAGTAATGTCACGAGCCATACCCTTGGACAGGAGTTCAGGCGTATCGTTCATGTCCAATACAAGACTCACATGTGACGTTGTTTCTCCGTGTGTTACTTCTACAGTTTGAGCAGCAAATCCTTCTCGTTCCACTCGCTTCACTTCAATATCTGAACGTTCTATGAGGATGTCCATGATCGTCGCAGTTCCTGCGTCAATTTGTGCAAGGAGCCCGACAGGGTCCTCTGTTGATTTGATGGCGTTAGCGACATCGTTTACGTTTGCACGTGCTTTTGGTGCAAGTGCTCTGAAATTGGGAGCGAGTTCAATACGTTGGAATCGGTCAAGGTCATTCTCAACCTGAATGATTTCAACATTCAGTTCTTCGGCAAGTAGGTCATGGAATGCAGAGAGGTCGGGACCAGCGACAATGAATCCTTTGGAACAAGGCAAGCGTTGTCGACGGTTGTTCTCGATTCTGACCCTTCTGCCAGCCTCTGCGAGTTCCCGAACCAAATCCATTGAGGCCTCAAGAGCAGGGTCGTGTGGGGGTAGAGTTGCTGTGGCTTTGGCGGCAACTTCGTCCCATTCATCAGCAGTAGCGCCTTCAATTGCCCCTGGGATTCCTAGGGGCCAGTCGGATTGATGGACGGCTAGACCGGTGAGGTTTCGATGAATGGTGTCTACCATGAAGGGTGAGATTGGAGCGATCAGTCGGCACAGGGTAGTGAGCACTTCGTGGAGCGTATGCTGACAAGCCAACTTATCTCCGCTATCTGCTTCGTCCCAAAGCCGGCGACGGCTTCTGCGAACGTACCAGTTTGAGAGGTCGTTAACGACGAAATCTTCCAAGTCTCGACCTGCTTTGTGGAATTGCCAGTTCACAAAGCTCTCGTGATATCCTGTTGCGACAGTGTTCAAGCGGGATAGAATCCATCTGTCCAACTCTGGGCGCTGGGCAGTGTCGCTGCTGGTTGCTTCGGGGTCAAAGCCGTCCAGTGCAGCATAATCAGCGTGGAATTTGTACACGTTCCACAGAGTGAGGAACATCTTGGCATAGGTTTCTCGAACTCCATTTGAATCAAACTTTAGCGGATTCCAAGGGGCCCCTGCAGTTACCATGTACCAGCGAGTAGCGTCTGCTCCTTCACGGTTGAAATGGTCCCACGGGTCAACAATATTCCCTCTGGACTTTGACATCTTCTTTCCCTCTGCGTCAAGGATCAATCCAAGTGATAGGCATCGCTTGTACGCCTTACTGTCAAACACAGTTGTTGAAACGGCAAGGAGGGTGTAAAACCATCCCCGTGTTTGGTCAACA
>JABJFP010000269.1 GCA_018662715.1 Methanobacteriota archaeon
ATTCAAAACAAGTTGGCCTGGATGCTAAGGGAAATCACAAAAGGACAACTCCTCGCCTACCACCTTGGAAAGAAGAAGGACGACGGAACTTGGTTCCCCGAGCAAATATCTCTAGCGAAAATGAATAACGTTGACATCGCTTTGGAAATAGCGCGCGTATCTCGGGACATCCACGGTGCTAATGGAATCCTTGACGAATACCCAATTATGCGCCACATGGCTAACCTAGAGTCGGTCAAAACCTATGAAGGAACACACGACATTCACAACCTCATTCTTGGTCGTTACATCACTGGAATTCAAGCCTTTACACGAAACGCTTGATTTCACTAGGACCATCTCGGTTCCTTCAACTTGAACAAGAGAGCATTGAACAACCTACGCGGTGACGTGCCCACTCCGGTCGCTTTTGAAACCACATTGTCTCAAATTGAGGTTGTTCAGAATAAGGGTCTTTGAGAAGGGCATGGAGTTCTTCAGCAACAGAGAAGTCACCCTCTTCAGCAGCATCAATCGCAAGTTGGGCCATCCAATTTCTCAAGACATACTTTGGATTATTTTCGAGCATTGTTTGACGGTTTGGACTTTGGCCAGTACGCTCCCACCATCGTAGAAGCCATTCGCCCCAGGCATCCTTTGGTACAGTCAAAGGGTCGTAGAACGCGTCCTCTAACAGTTCGATGGATGGTGTTTCAATTGAAGAAAGAAGTCGGAAAAATATTGTCATGTCCGTTTCAACTCGTTGCAATAATGCATTCAAATCTCTAACCAGTGTCTCATCATCTTCAATCCAGTTTTGAAATCCGAGTTTGTTCGCCCACATTGTGTTGTGCAGTTGTGCAAATTTGACCGTGTAGGACTCCAGTACGTCGTGAAGGAGTTCTGGTTCATCCATCAGCGGGACCATTGCCTCAAGAAGGCGTGCAACGTTCCAGGCTCCAATTTGGGGTTGTTGGCCGTAGCAATACCGACTTCTTCCAGCATCGGTAGTATTTGGCGTCCACCCAGGGTTGTAATCTTCCAACCAGCCATAAGGGCCGTAATCAATAGTTAATCCGTGTATGGACATGTTATCGGTGTTCATGACTCCGTGGACAAAACCTACTCGCATCCAATGTGAAATCATGACAGCAGTTTGCTCAGCAATGTGGGATAGCCATGTGACGCGAGAAACATCATCTTCAGCGGAATGGTTTGGGAAGTGATGCCTCAATGTATGGCTTACAAGTGCTTGCAAGGTTTCATGATCTCCGTTAGCGGTGTGGATTTGATAACTTCCAAACCGAAGAAAACTAGGGGCTACTCGACATACAACCGCTCCATCTTCCGGGGCTGGATTGCCGTTGTAGAGGACATCACGTACGACTTGTTCCCCCGTGGTTACCAATGAAAGTGCTCGCGTGGTAGGAACGCCCAAATGATGCATTGCTTCGCTGCAAAGAAATTCACGAAGTGAAGAGCGAAGGACGGCTTTACCATCTGCAAAACGCGAGTAGGGCGTGTGGCCTGCTCCTTTGAGTTGTAATTCAACGACTTCATCTTCCAACTGAAGTTCACCTAATGTAATGGCTCTTCCATCTCCGAGTTGATTTGCCCATGAGCCGAATTGATGCCCTCCATAACGCTGAGAATAAGGGTCCATCCCAGCAGTGACCATTTCTCCTCCAAGAACTCGTCCATCGGGGCGTTCAAGACCTAACTTCAATCCCATTTCAGCCGACCACATTTGAAGTTCAGGTGAGGGGGGAGGTGAGGGTTTTACTCGTGACCAGCATGCATTGGGGACTTGACGTGATTTACCACCCACTTCGGAGTCGCCTGGAGTTTCTTCTAGAAATCGGGTGAGCCACTTTAGTGATTCAAAGGTGGCCATATACCAAGCACGATGCCCGGCGTTTTGAACGTGTGGTTCACCTCAGTTCGTTCTTCAAACTGAAGGCAAAATCCCCACTCGTGCGAGTGCGCCCCAAACGGGGTCCAAGAATGCAGGAAGGAAACGGTGACGCAGATATACTGCAGCGGCAAGAGAAATCTTCTGCACTTTGTTGAGTTTGACTCGCTTGGTGAACACGTCACCTTGTTGCTTCTCAATTTGCCTGAGAATCTTGTCATAGAATGCAATCATGGCTGCGGGTGAATATCGTGACCTTCTGGGGAGGAGTGGCAACAGTTGTCTTGCCTCTTCCAAATATGTTCTTGCACGTGCAGCATAACTTCGAACGTAAGGTTCCCAATGCTTGTTGAGGACAATCTTACCATCGAGTTCGGCCTCAGTCATACCGTTGCGTTCCAATTCATTCAAAGGAAGGTATACTCGGTCCCGCTGGATATCTTCTCCGACATCTCGCAATACGTTTGTCAGTTGCATGAAAATACCCCAGGATTCCGCAAATTTCTTTGCTCTTGGGTCTTCATATCCATAGATTTCAATGCACATAAGGCCGACAACAGAGGCTACCCTGTAGCAATAAATGTAGAGCTCATCGAAGTTTCTGTATCGGTTGTTGTAAAGGTCGTCTTCCATGCCGGAGATCAAATCATCAAAAACATCCTTTGGGATGCTGTAGCGGTCAACAGTGTCCTTGAGTGCGAGGAATACGGGGTCGGTAGAATAGACCTCATTATAGCAGGTTGAGAGTTTCTTTCTGAAGAAGAATAATTGTGTAATTTTGTTGAGATAAGCATCTTCGTCGAGAATTGTGCCTCTGTTTTGTAACGCTTCAAGTTCCGCACGGTAAGATATTGCCTCAGGGTCTGACTCGCCTTGGCTTCCAGGGAAGCGGTCAGCCCAATCGCCGTCAGCGATGTCGTCTGCACGACGGCAGAATGCATAGATGGCGCACATGGACATCCTTTGTTCGTCTGGGAGATATTTGAAGGAGTGATAGAAGTTTCCAGCTTCTCTCATCGTGAGTTCTTCACAGTAGCGGTAAGCGAGTTTGAGAAGTTCTGCTGGCGGCCGCTCTGACCAGATCGGAGCATCCAGGTATTCAAACGGGTCAACGAGTTCGTTCTTCTCGCCAACAATCCCAATGTAAGAAGCTCCTTCCCGCAATGCTTCCATTGCAGTCAAACTCACTGCTTTCACAGCATCCCGAGCCAGTGTGACACCGGCACGCAGGCGCTCTAAGGTGCCTGGGTGCTGAACCTCTTCCTCGCCGCTTCGTGATGAAGCGTTCCCCTTGAGGGGGAAAAGAAGGTCGAGAGGTTTCCGTCGTTCCAGCATGCTAACCGATGCTCCCTCGCGCCGCTTGTTTATGAGACCTCCTCTTTGGGGTGCAAATCTTAGCGCAGGCGTTCAGTAATGTAAGCATTTCATTACTTGGGCTCAAAAATTCTATAGAATACTACTTGTCCTTGTTTTTCTCTAAGAGGCGACGAACTCCGCCTGGGATGAAAAGTGCACGGAGTAATTTTCGAGCGTAGGTTTTCATTTCGTCACGAGTTACTTTGATTCGCTCTTCCGAATTGAGAATGTTTCCCGTTCTAAGGAGAGTAACCGTTCTTTGTCCGATCAATACTGGGAGCATTGTAGATGCCTTGAGTCGGAATTGCTTTTCTGGAATCATACGGATATAATCTGTTGCAGCCTCAAGATGTTCATTGGTTAAGTCAAGGTACGCGTCATAGACTGGGCGGAACGATTCAAGGTTGGTTTCATCCATGAGGTCTTCAGGTTTTAGACCATGTTCTTGCAACACTTCAGACGGGATATAGCAGCGACCAAAACGAAGGTCTTCGGGTATGTCTCGTAGAATGTTAATCATTTGCAACGCTTTACCAAACCGAACTCCTTTTTCCTGGAATATTTTCTCGTCTTCAGGTGACAGTTTTATCAGGTGCGCAAGGGACATCTCTGTCCAAAATACACCAACACAACCGGCGACTCGAAAAGCATAATCATCCAATTCCGAGTCAGTTGTAAGTGAGGAAATACTTCCTCCTTCTTTTGCCATCCCGAACCGTTGTAGGTCCAATATTTGCCCCCCGATAATGATGTCTAAGCATGAGAGGATTCGTTGTTGGTCGCCTTGATCATAATCCTTGAGACCTTCAACCACATCGTCAACATTCCGAAGCAGTTCGGCTTCGTGTTCGTTTGTTTGTGCCTCTGCTAGTTCCATAAAATCAGGTAGTGTTTGAGAACGACCCTGTGCGACCTCATTGTAAGCGCTAAGGGCTTCAAGAAGTACCTCAGTTTCACCATGCTTTGAGTCAGCGATGGTGTCTGCCACTCGTGCAAGGAGGTAGAGCAAACCAATTTGACCCCTAATTTTTTTGGGAAGATACTTCAATGTTGGATAAAACGACCGAGAGGTTCTCTCCAGCAAACTGTCTATTTTTGGATTGGTCAAGACTGCCATTCGGTCCCCTCTCTTGGGGCCAGCCTGCTCCTGCGAATGAACGTATGTGTCTGAAACATAATTTGCCCAATAGCGATATGCTGAAGGAACGATGCAAAGAAGGGGGATTTGTCGGAATCCTTTAGGAAGGGTCGCCCAAGCGTAGCCCTAGGAGGGGAATGTGTGAATTGCGGCTCATGTGCAGTGGTCATCCCCGATGACAGTATGTTTTGCCCTGAATGCGGCGCACGTCAAGACAATTCGATGGCTGGTGGATTCAATCCTCCTGCACCTCAAAACCTACCTCCTTTCCCACCTCAGCGTTCCTTTGACCCAGTTTCGGGACAGGAACAGAGGATTCAACAAGAAAACAACATGAATCAAATGGGGCACGTCCCTCAAGATATGTTGCAAGGAATGGCACAAGGAATCCAGCAAAACCAAAACCTTCCTCCCGGAGTGTACCCTAATCAGCCACTGCAAGGTGGTTTCCCTCCAACCCAATTTCCTCCCCAACAACAGCAGCCCCCACAACGATCGAATGTAGCACCTGTCTCTGATTTGCCGACATTACCCCGGGGACCGTCCATTGCAAGTGGAGCTGCACCTACCAATCACGGCAATGTCTCTCCGATGAACCCAGGAGGGACCAAGATTGCTCAAAATCCAGCCGCATCACCAACAGACGCCATGGTGAACCGACTTGCTGAGGCAGAACGGGCAGTTAAGGATGAACGCAGAAGCCAGTGGCTCTCAATGAATCAATCCCCTGCATCAAGCGTTCTCGCTAATCTTGGAGGCGGAGAACTTCCAGCCCACCTTCGTGGTGGTAGTGATGTGAATAATCCTGCAGCTGAGATCATGGCTGGAGCACTTGGCCAAAAATCCAATGATGCTCCAAACGATGCCCTACTTCGCCGCATATCTGAGGTGGCTATTCGCCGAGTAGCTCGAAAGAGAGGGGTTGCAGTTGAGGCTCCCCAAACCAAACTCAACGATGATGTCTTTGAAGTGAACGTGACTTATGTTGATGATGGACGCGTTCTTGACACACCCGAAGATCTAACTCAAGCCTTCGAACATGCAATTCAAACCGAACTTGCACTCAAGGGCTATGACATGACCTGTGCTGTATCCATGTTTCGCTCCAAAGATGGGAAAACAGAAAAAATCGGAGCAGAACCAGAGGAAGATATGTTCGCTTGCGAGATATGTGACGGCCTGGTGAAAGACAGCGATCCAACTTGCCCGCATTGTGGCGCAGTATTCGAAGAGGAAGAGGAAGAGGAGCCTGAAGCACGGGCGCCTCCGACCCGAGGAGGTCCACCCGGCCCCAAGAAGAGCGGCGGTCCACCCGGTCCCAAGAAGAGCGGCGGCCCACCTGGTCCCAAGAAGAGCGGCGGCCCACCTGGTCCCAAGAAGAGCGGCGGTCCACCCGGTCCCAAGAAGAGCGGCGGTCCACCCGGTCCCAAGAAGAGCGGCGGTCCACCCGGTCCAAAGAAGACTGGCGGTCCTCCAGGCGGCCCGAAGAAAAGTGGTGGTCCTCCCGGTCCCAAGAAGAGCGGTGGTCCTCCAGGCGGTCCAAAACGAGGCCCTCCAGGCGGCCCAAAACGCGGTCCTCCTCGGTGAAGGTGAGCCAAGATGGCAAACTCAGAGTTTGGCAACATCGGATTCTCAGGGAAACTCCGCCCATCACAAACTGAAGCATCTAAAATCATCAAAAAGCAACTTGCTTCCGGTGAAAAGCAACTCCACATTGTGGCCCCCCCTGGTTCGGGAAAAACGATTCTTGGACTCTACGTATGGGCCGACCTTGTCCGTCGACCGGCACTCGTGCTCTCTCCGAATTCTGCAATTCAAGCGCAATGGATTGCTCGAACATCCCTGTTTGATTTAGATGGGAAAGAGGATGAGGTTGGGCTATCCTCACAGAAACCTGGTCTGCTAACATCGTTGACCTATCAGTCACTTACGATGGTTCGTACCAAGGGTGATGATTTAGAGGAAGCGGCAACGCAATTATGGATTGAGAAATTACTTGAACTCGGTGAAGCTATTGATACTGCATCTGGCCAAGCATGGATAGAGGACCTAAGCGCGAAGAATACATCTTATTATGAAAAGCAGATGAAAGGGTTTCGCAAGAAAGCAAGAGATTCTATGTCGGAAGTCAGCGGTAGTATGTCGTGGTTAAATGCCAACTCAATCAAGGCCATTGAACGACTAAAAGAAGCCAAGATTGGTCTCATTATTCTTGACGAATGCCACCATCTAACAGAGCATTGGGGTAAGGTATTGGTTGAACTCAAAGATGCGTTTGACGATCCCGTTATCCTGGGCCTGACTGCAACTCCGCCTAACCCTGAGGCTGTTGAAGGTGCTCAACATTATTCAGACCTTCTTGGTGATGTAGATTACGAAGTCCCAACACCTGCCCTTGTTCGAGATTCAAACTTAGCCCCGTACCAAGATTTGTGTTACTTTGTACGACCTTCTGCAAAGGAATTGGCTTACATTAGCGAAGCTGATGCTTCGTTCTTATCGGTTGTTGAAGAGATTTCACAACCACACGAGGATTCCTCTCGTGC
>JABJFP010000038.1 GCA_018662715.1 Methanobacteriota archaeon
ACCTTTCCATCCACAAGTTTCGCCATATTTGAGCGATGGACTTCATTGAACGCATCGTCGTAAATGTGCTGCATCCCGTGATTGATAATGGTTCCAGCAAGGATGTATCCTATGTCGGCCAGTGCATCAAGAACTTCGACCAAATCTCCGGAACGCGCTGCTTCTGCGTATTCTTGAACTTCCTCTTCAAGGAGTTTGATACGAAGTTCAATCAATTCATCAGGGCCTAGAGCAGGAGATTCAAGCTTTGGAATGTCAAAGGCCTGATTGAACTCAAGCAGAGATTTTACCATGGGGTTCATGTGTGTAGGTTGGCGATTCGGCTCATGAATTTTACACTCACATTTTTTGCATCGTCGTCAACCAACCTTGATACAATTCCAAGAATATCACGATGAACTGTGACCGGAAGTCATTACGCTGATACCATCAGTTTAGGGGCAATTGAGGGCAACTGATTGGAAGGCTCCTTACTGAATAGGAAGGCGTTGGTCACAAATCTGTGGTATTGGGTTCAACAGCGAATCCTAGCAAGAGTGCGCCCAGCAATACCCACCCCGTGAGCATTGACGCACGGAATAATACAGTTTGGAAATCAATGAACTTCTCCCGTGACAGCACAACCCAGATGTTCACAAGAGCCATGATTGCAGCAGCAGCCAGGAACCAAATTCCATCCATTGGGTCTGATATAGCAAAGCATGCGAACCAGAGCAGGCTGAGTTGAACGGTTGTTCGGGTTGTTGCCTTTTCATCAAAAGTGGATGGGAAGGAGCGAATCCCTTGCTCACGGTCACTTTCAACATCCATTCGGGCATAGTTGATGTCAAAAGCAGTAATCCAGAGCATGACTCCGATTGAAATTGGAAGAATTGTTGGCGCCCAAAGATACTCGGTGCCGTCGGTAAACATGCCTGTCACAGCGTTCCAGCCGTGGACGTCTGCGGCTATCGCAACCCATGCTCCAGCCGGTGCAAGCCCTAAGCAAAGGCCAAGCCAAAAGTGGCACAACCAAGTGTAGCGTTTCATGTACGGGTATACCACAAAGGTAAGCACGGGTAGCCAAGCCATCATGAGTGCGACTTGGTTAAGCAAACCTGCGCTGATCAGTAGCAACGCCAAGAAACCAGCTGCAAGACTCCATGCAGTTCGTAGGCTCATCGCACCTGATGCGAGATGCCTTCCCTCTGTTCTTGGATTAGCAGCATCGATGTCTCGGTCAATGATTCTGTTTAATGCCATAGCCAATCCACGTGCTCCAATCGCAGCAAGGAGTATCCAAAGCAGTTCAATTCCAAGAGGGAGATCAAATTGTTCCAGGGCAATGAAATACCCCATCAGCACAAACGGGAGGGAAAAGAGTGTGTGTTCAATTTTAATGAACGAGAATATTTGCTTGGCATCCATTACTGGTGACTCCCAAAAGAAAGGTGTGGGGGCCACTCATATGAATCCAACTCAGGATGCTGGGCGACTTTTTCCAATGTTTCGGGTGAGTGCATGGTGATTGCAGGCCATCTGCGAACTCCGAATGCGGAGGATGGGATGGGGGTGGTTGCATCCCAGCAGAGGCGTTGCCGGTTTGTGTCAAATGACAATCCTCTGCCGACATCAAACCTTGACGTCAGCTGCCATAACAAGCGTCGTCGAGCCTTTGGCCCATCCAATTCAACATCATCATTGGTAATGAATAACCACCGTAGGTTTTCGGAACCTTCCAATTGCCAAATTGAATTTTTCAATTGCTCAACCTTATTCCTTCGTAGACCTTCCGCATCATCGTTTGAAGCGCTTGAGCCAGTGCCTGGTGATGGCGTTCCTTCGATAGTTGTCGTGACAACGAGCATGCTTCCCCGTAGCATACGGGCTTGAACCACTTCGGGCAATGCTTGGACCGATTCTATGTTTGAGAACGACGGGGGCGCTTCTAAGCCCTTTCTCCAAGCGGGTGATTCTTCCGAAAACGAGCCTTCGAGGGGCTGATTTGAACTTCTTGGGTCGGCCGCAGCGAGGGTTGTTGCATCGATGAGAAGTTTGGAATGCACGTTTTCGTAGGGGCTTGCTGCTTCAAGGGAGTCGGCAACCATGCCATCTAATACGGTGATGTCGGTTGATATGTCCACCTTGTCATTCAACGCGTCCAAGAACGATTCAAGGTCCTTGGTGTTTGAAGTTTCATCGACCATGGCCATGATCTTGAGAAACATCATTTGCCCAGCACCGAGAAGCCCAAGTCCTGTTTTTCGAGCTTGTCTTGGGTAACGTTGCTTTGATGCAGCAATCGCAAGATTGTGAAATCCAGTTTCAAGAGGAAGGTGGACAGACCGAACATCTCGATGTTGGAATTGCAGAACGGGTGAAAATTGCCCGCCAATCGCTTCACCCAGGTAGCCGTCTTCCATTGGAGGCAGACCTACAATCGTGGCGGGAAGGACTGCATCTTTTCGACATGTGATGGCAGTGACATGAAGCACAGGGTATTGTCCGGTGAGTGAATAGAATCCAAAGTGATCTCCAAAAGGACCTTCAGTGCGGGTTTCGCCCGGAATACAATATCCCTCAATGACGACATCTGCTTCTGCCGGCACCATGAGGTCTTGAGTCAAGGCTTTCGTGATGGGGAGTGATTTCCGACCCAGAATTCCTGCGAACTGATACTCAGAAAGATTGTCAGGGAGCGGTGAGATCGCCGAGAAAATCAGTTCTGGGGGTCCACCAATACAAACTGCGACGGGCATTTTGCCTTCAGGGCCTAACGCAGCCGCATGGTCTGCTGCATGCTTGTGAATCTGCCAGTGCAGGCCCAATTCCTTCGGTCCAAACACTTGGGCTCTGTACATTCCTAAGTTGTGCTCCCCTGTTTTTGGGTCTTTAGTAACGACGAGTGGAAGGGTGACGAAATGGCCTCCGTCCATTGGCCAAGTCTTTGGTATCGGCAGGGACGTGAGGTCCAAGGGGAGGCGGACACGCTGACTTGCTCCCTTTCTCTTCTTCTTGGGGGGCATTGCGAAGGCGTCTCTTGCCAGAGGGAGGGCGGTCCACGGACGTTTTGTCATGGCACCGATGTCTGGTTTCATCATGGCGACCATTCGGTCGCCGATAGACGTCTCATGCTTTGCCCCAAGTGCTCGAAGCGTTCTGTCATGGGAGCCAAATAGGTTCATGGCGAGGGGCATGGGTGATATCGTTCCGTTGGCTAAGCGGGGTTGCTCAAACACCACTGCTGGACCGTCGTTCTTCACAAGAAGGTCAGCGATTGCTCCTGCCTCATAGACAACGTCAACGGGGCGCTTGATGCGAATTAACTCTCCTCGGTCCTCGAGGTGGGTCATCCAACGCTTGAGGGTCCTCCATGCCACAAACCTGCGTGGTCGTTCTTGCCTTTGAACCTCCGTATTCACGCTTATGGTCGGGTCGGCGGAGAAGTTGCCTCCGTTGGAAGCAACCGTTTTCTTCATGTGCCTCCCCTGCCCTCTCTCACACAGAGGGGTCAGATGAGGGCGTGTGACGTGGTCGTGATTGGCGCTGGTCCAGGGGGCGGTTCCGCTGCACTACATGCGGCAAGGGCCGGTCTTTCCACTCTGATTCTAGAAGCTGATCCAGAAGTTGGAACCCCGGTTCATTGTGGCGAGTGCCTCTCGGAATTAGCGGTTCAAAACTTAGACCTTGAACTTCCGGATCATGTGAAGGCTTTGGACGTAAAAGGAATACGAGTTATTTTTCCAGACGGTACGGAGAAACTCCTCACAGAACAAGGCTATGTGCTGGAAAAACATCTCTTTGAGCGCTGGTTATGTGATGAGGCCAGCAAGCAAGGAGCAGAACTTTTGCTTCACCATCGCGTGACTTCTATGGAGAGAGTTTACAATAGCGATAATCAATTTACCAATTGGAAAATAGATGGTAAAGGTGAAGAGTTTCCAATTGAGTGCCGAGCCGTTATTGACGGTTCAGGCGTCTCGGGCGCAGCATCCAAACTCTTGGACATGGGTGGGGAAGTAGAGGTTATTGCCGGATTCCAATACGAGATGCTGGATGTACCTAACGATGGCTACCTTGATTTCTACTTGTGGCCCAAATACTCACCTCATGGCTATGTTTGGATGATCCCAAAAGAAGGCGGCAGAGCCAATGTTGGGCTCGTTACGACCGACAAAAAAGGCGCCATAAAGTATCTCAACTCCTTCATCGAAGATACCTATCTTGCTGACAAGCCCACAGCCAACCCTCCATGGCGTGCAGAAGGAATAAAAATTCGTCCGTTTGGAGGAACCATTCCGATTTCAGGCCCTCGCACAACCACTGTTGGGGACGGAATTCTTCTCGTGGGAGACGCTGCAGGATTCACCTCACCGTTGTTTGAAGGCGGTACTCACCTCGCTCTCTGGTCGGGTAGGGAAGCAGCCCAAACCATCGCTGCTGCACTCAAAGAAAATGACATGAGCAACAAGCGTCTAATGGCCTACGAGCATGCTTGGAAGAAACGTTTCCCTCCATATCATAAAATTTTGAAAGGAAAGACTGCTCTTTACGACTTAACCGACGAAGAAATGTCAACCATGGCCCGTTGTCTACCGGAAGAACTTGGAAACATGAGCCCTCTGGATAAGGTTGTCATAGGGCTTCGTATCTTGGTTCGAAAACCTATTTTGTTCACAAAGCGAGTTATTCCAGTTCTACTTTCCTTTGGTTATTCACGTGCCAAATTCTTCGGATGGTAAGCGCTAAATGTTCTACGGCTGATGAGCAAAGCCAATGAGGGACGGGCTCTGCCCGTGTATCATGTGGGGGGCGACGCTTTGGCTTGCTCTTGTATCGCTTTGTATCCTCATATGGCGGCCGACATTACACGAACGAAGCCATTCGCTATCAATCGCTTTGCACCTACTGGTTGGGCTGCCGTTCTTTGCACTTGCAGGATTGTTCATCGTCAACGACGTATCCATTCTCCATGTCGCAGCATTTGGTGGAGAATCACTTCCAATCAAATATCGTTTTGCCGCTACATGGGCTGCTCGTGAAGGCCCGCTTCTCATGTGGGTGGGGTGGATGGCGCTTCTTTCGTGGCTCTTTAGGCGACCGTTGGAGGGTGAAGCAGGAGATCTCCGACTCTACCAAACACGGCTTCGACTTTCTCACATCTCTACCTTGGCGTTGTTGTTAATTTCTTTCTCTTTAGATCCCTTCAAACCAACGCCTCAGTTCTTTTTTGGTAGCGGGCTGAATCCATTGCTACAAACGGATTTGATGGTCATACATCCTCCGCTCATCTTCCTAACCTATGCGCTTTGTTTCCAATTAACCAGCATTGGTCTCTCCAGTGCTTATCTTAACAGCAACGAAAAAATTCAACAACGAACCCTAGCTGTAGCTCGTCCTGCTCTCATCATTGCCACAATTGGAATAGGACTTGGAGGTCTCTGGGCTTATCTCATACTGGATTGGGGCGGATATTGGGCTTGGGATCCTGTCGAAACGGGTTCACTTCTTCCATGGCTTGCACTGGTTGGAATCGTACATTTGCGAACTCGTCCAGGTAAAGTTCAACCCTCAATTTGGTCCGGCGGGGCCATTCTAACAGGGGTTCTTGCTCTTTTTGCAACAACTGTAACTCGGGCCGGAGGGGTTTGGGCATCGTCCATTCACACCTTTGTTACCAATGATTCTGGCACCTTACCAGAAAACGTGTTTGGTCGTTTAATGGTTCTCAAAGATAACCCAGCGGCCACAGAAATTATGACTTACACGACCTGGATGATGATTTTAATCGGCTGCTGGTTTGCTATTCAACGAAGTGAGTACCGCAATCAACCTCTCCGCCAATCCACTGTTTGGGTTTCGGCAGTGCCTGCGGGTGTTGCGCTTATTGGAGCGCTTTTCTTTTCAAACATAGAGGGGGTGTCATGGGATGTGATTCCAGATGCACTTTTCGTGGGATTCCTGCTGCTTCCAATGGGTCTTGCGTATCAAAAGAACACGTCGAAACCGGACATGGCAGACTCAGATGTTTGGTCGTACTCAACATTCACCTCTCTGCCACTGCATGGTATTCTCACTGTTCTGATATTCGTCATAACTGAAGACGTCTTCATAACGATGATTTTTGCAGCCCTTTTCTTGCCCCTGTATTACGCCCCTTCTGCTCTGTCTGCTTGGCCTTGGGCAGCAGCAGGTGTTGTCATGGGCTTATCGCTGGCATGGGCCCAAATGTTGGAATTGCCCGTTGCAGCATTTATGTTGGTTACGTTTGTTCTGCCATGGCTTCTTGCTCCAACCCAAGAACAAGATTCACCTTCGATTAAGAGTAGAAAAATGCAACTGAAGTTGGCTTTGTGGGGTAGCGTCATTGTCGTCAACCTCTATCTTGTATTGACTTGGGTTTTATTGATTTCAAGTATTGACGCTATCAATTTCGATGCACACGAGCTCTACGGCGCTCCATTCCTCATGGGGATTGGTGTTTGTTTGTTCTTGTACACGAGAAGAAAAGATGATTCAACTCAAAACCTGTATCTTCTTGGAGGCGCAACATTTGTGGCTTTAGTCGGAGCGTTACTCTATCCCGATTCGCTTGGGGCGGATTCCAGCACTCCAATTTCCCAACAACTTCAACGAGGGCATATTGTCTGGTTTAGCCTCCCATTCTTACTGCTTGCAGGAGCGCCAGTTGGACGCGAAGTAGTTCGGCAAGCAGTAAAGGCACGCGAAAAAGGAACATTGCTGCGAATACCCTTGGGAGCCCACATCGTACACTTTGGATTGCTCTTGCTACTCCTTGGTCATCTCTCAACCACGACATTGGTTGACAGAGGGGATGCAAGCCATCGTATCTCGCTGGTCAAGAACGAAATGATTGTTCACGAGGGAATTGGATATGAATTCACTGAACTTCTGTTGGAAGATGAAGGGTTGGAAGTAGGTGATGGCTTTGTTGGAGTAAAGATCCGAATTTTTGAAATTGACTCTGAGGGTATCCCGAAAGAAATTGGTGAAGTTCAACCGGGTATGCTCCGTTTTGATGCTCAATCCCTCCCACGTTCAGAAGTTGATACGTTAACACGATTAACGGGAGATATTGTGTTTATTTTTGACGGTAGCCAATCCAATGCCTTGATGCAGACGGTTCAACAAGACGGGCTCGATTCAGTAGAGTTGGTCCGTGTAACCATCTACGTTCTTCCTCATTCCCATGCCGTTTGGGCGGGCTGGGGCCTGATGATAGGCGGCATGACATTGGTCGCTCTTTCACAGGGTAAAAACGGTTCACTGCCTTCCAATCAAGACGAATTAATCCCTTCAGAAGAAGAATGAATTCTTCCAATGGAATTATGAAGGGGGGGTCGGTCGCCGAAACATCCCCTTTGGAGGCATTA
>JABJFP010000270.1 GCA_018662715.1 Methanobacteriota archaeon
CCACAAACCAAACAGGATTTGGAAATTATTGCAATTCTATCCGCCGTTAACACTGCAGTTACCGTCATGGTTCTTGGATTCCTTTACATCATCAGCCGTTCCCGTTCTGGTGCCACACTCGCTCTCAAGATGATGTATCCCATTGAAACATGGTCAGCCCTAGAACCCACTTCTGATTTCATACGTCTCCTTGCGGTAACATTAGCCGCCGGATTGCTCGCTATGCCAATGATGCGCTATGTGGGTAAAGGGATGCTAAAACTTCACGCAGCAATTCCACTCCAACAAATGGTCATGGGCGTCATTCTCTTCGTTGTAGCACTTGTATGGCTCTCAACCGGCTTTGTCGGTATTGGAGTTCTCATCGTAGGGACCATCATTGGTTTGCTCCCTCCACGAATTGGAATTCGCCGCTCTCACGGAATGGGAATTATTCTTGTCCCAATTATGATTTACACCTTCGCACAAAAATTCGATTCCTTCGGATTTATCTGAACCCAAGAACGTGATATTATGAATAACCGAAAACTTGCTCTTGCCCTAACAATGCTCTTCCTTGCCTCATTAACGAGCCCACTTGCTCAAACAAATCTTGACCATGAGTCGAGCAGCATGCCCGCTAACGGTCGCTCAACTGCTTGCACCAGCGATATTTGTCTTAACGAAGTCATCCCAAACCCAGGAGGTGCTGATGATGCAGCATGGCCAAACGGTGAATGGTTTGAAGTGTTCAATAACGGGTCAACTGATGTAGATTTGACCGGATGGAAGGCAGTCAACAGTGGAAGTAAAACTCTGAATTTTGATGCGAACACGATCGTTGGCTACCAGGCTGGAAACGCCTCAACATGGACCATCTCGCCTGGCGAATATGTAGTCATAGCAAGGAACGGAGACAGTAGTTTCTACCTCACGAATACTGGAATGACCTTGTCACTATACGACCAAAACAACAACAACATTCACGAAGCAACATGGACTGCCGCCACCTCTGGAAAGAGTTACGAACAAGACCCAACAAATGCATCAGCAAATTGGATACAAACCGGTTCACCATCACCAGGCCAAGTTAATTCGGCTGGCGCAGCAGCAGTGATGGTTCCATCAGACCTCGTCATCAGTGAAATCATGGCTAATCCTTGGCCTTCTTACGATAATGAATCATGGCCTGGTGGCGAATGGGTTGAATTGTTTAACACAGGTTCATCAGATATTGACTTGACAGGTTGGAGCATCGAAGATGCTGCAGGAAATCTTCTCCCCGTCGATGCCTCACACTTGGTGAATGCGACAGCATCCCCTTCGAGTTACATTATTTCTCCCGGACAACACAGAATTGTAGCCGTTAACGGAAGCAGTGCATATGGGATCCTCAACAACGGACCAGAATCACTCACACTCAAATGGCCCAACGGCACCCCCTCGCAGGAAGTGTCCTACTCCTCCACAGTTCAAGGATTCTCATTGATGTCAATTAGTCAAAGCAACGGGATGTGGGGTCCTGCACCTTACCCGACACAAGAAGGAATGAATCCTGTTGAATTGATTATGATGCCAACACAAATGAACGACATCCAGATCTCCGAAATTCTCGTTAATGCAACAACAGAAGGTGCCGCATT
This sequence comes from Methanobacteriota archaeon, assembly GCA_018662715.1. GTDB lineage: Archaea > Thermoplasmatota > Poseidoniia > Poseidoniales > Poseidoniaceae > Poseidonia. Next base: position 1,623 of record JABJFP010000270.1, read on the forward strand.
CCCTGATGGTGAATGGATTGAACTCCACAATACTGGTACGCTCGAGCTTGACCTCATGGGTTGGTCGTTGATCGACGGCATGGGTAACGTCACCTTCCTTGACCCAGCAACCTTGGTATTCAATTCATCTCAAGGTTCAACGGGAATATCACCAGACCAAAGGAGACTGGTCCAATTCACCGGAGATACTGAACTGTGGGACAATTATAACCACATCATGCTACGGGATTTCACTGGTCAAATCCAAGACACAGCCAAGTATGTCACAGATCATGGCGAGGATGTCGCACTCATTCGTTCTCAAGCCCCTACAGACCCTTGGACTCCGGCAGCATGGAAGACACCGGGCCAGCCAGAACCAGGAAGCGTTGTATCGGATGGATATGTACAATTTTCAGAAGTGCTGCCTGACGCTGTTGGAAGTGACAGCCAAATTTGGCCGAAAGGCGAGTGGCTTGAGCTCCACAATTACGGTGACGAAGATATTGATGTTGGTGGCTGGAAACTCCAAGCCCCCTCCCGAAGTTTGACACTGCATGAATACAACATGCCACTGCAATCCACCTCAGTCATCCCAGCCGGAGAAGTGGCTCTAATTGCACTCAATGGAACAAGCAGTTTCTATCTCAAGCATACCAGTGCCGACTCGATTGGATTGTTGGATATGGCAGGAGCAACTGTGGACACTATATCCTGGTCTTCTACCGCCGAGGGAGAATCACTCATTCCTCCAAACAGCACCCATGCTGGTGTTGGGCCGTCTGGAGCCATGAACACTGGAGATTGGAAACAGTCTGCATGGGCAACGCCAGGCGAACTCAATCCCGTATGGCCAGCATATTCTGGTTCAAGCAACGTAAGCATGACCGAAATTCTACCGTACTGTGACGATGAATCAATTGACCCAGACGCAGATTGGGTTGAACTTTTCAACACGGGAATGGAAGACATCAATCTCAGCCGTTGGTCAATCGCGTCTCCTGAAGACCATCGTAGATTCATGCGCCCCGATAGCATGTGGGCAAACGGCACTACAACGAATTCAACCCTCCTTGCTGCAGGAGAGCGTGCCATATTTTTGATGGATGATGATGTTCTCTCAGGACTCGGAGATAGTGCAGAATTACTCAACCCTGACGGCGACCTTATTCAGAGTGCAAGTTGGACCTTAGAAACCGATTGTCAAACGTTGGAAGCAGGACCTACCAGCAATGACCCTTGGATTCACACACTATGGCCCACACCTGGAGAGGCTGAACCAGATGCAGGTAATCTTGCAAGCCCTGACGACCTCCGTCTAACTCGCTTAATGCCCGACGCTTCATCCTCAGTATCGAGTACAATGGAGTTCATTGAGATCACTAATTCAGGTGACAAACTTGCAGTCATGGACGGTTGGAACCTACGTACCACTTCAAGTTCAGGAGTGCCTTACGACACCACGTTTGTGAATTTCATGATTCAACCCGGTAATGCGGTAATCCTTGCGAACGATGCATCCGCAGTAACGCTTTACGAAGACGGGATGGTTGTTGAACTTGAATCTGCTCTCAACCGAAGTTTCTACCTGACAAACTCGGGAGCAGCAGTTCAACTGCTTGACCCGTCGGGCAACGCTGTTGATACGGTTGTTTACGGAAACGGCCCGGTTGATGTCGACGGCTGGAGTGGAATTGCTTTGGTTGAACCCGTTACAAATTTGGATAATCTCATCTACCTGCGTGGGGATGGCTGTGGTGACGCACCTGACAGCGATGTTGTTGCAGACTGGCATCACCGATGGAGTCGCCTAGGCGGAAGCAATTTCTGTCTTGACCCGACCGTCACCAGTTCAGGAAACATCACTCCACTTCTTGCACCAGAATACGGTCTCGCTGACCTCCTTGCTTGGATTGCCGGTGCCGAAGAATCCATTCAAGTCCACATGTATCAACTCCAAGAAGTGCATCTCGTTGAAGCACTCATAGAAGCCGACCAGCGTGGCGTTGACGTAACCGTCGTCATGGACTACGGTGACAACTGGTGGCCTGAATACGACTTGGATGCTAACCATGGAATGGCTACGACCATGCTTGCTGCTGGCGTAGACGTATTCTGGTTTGGAGACATGGGGGAGACACCCTATGCCTACATTCACAGCAAGGTTGCCGTACGAGATAACGAAAGCGTTTGGATCGGCTCAGGGAATTGGAAATCATCATCACAACCCGCACCAGGAAACTCCGGAAACCGGGATTGGGGTGTCATCGTTGACGATGCAAGTTTAGCGACTCTAGTTCGCTCTCATTTGGTGTTCGATGAATCCTCAGACCGAACCCACATCACGGCTGTAACCATGGCCGATGCACCATCGGGTTGGACGATGCCCCAATCATCTCCTATCGTCGGAAACCTTTCGACACCGATTAGCGGTGCGTTTGATGCGACATTGTTAGTTTGCCCAGACAATTGCATCAATGAATTGGTCCAGATGTTGGACAGTGCTGATGATGAAATTCTTCTTTCCTTGCAATACCTCGACATGGATTGGTCCTACGGCTGGGGAGAAAACCCCATTGTTTCTGCTCTAGAAGATGCAGCGCAACGTGGTGTTAAGATTCGTCTGATTTTGAATGGGGCCTACCTTGACGAAGACATCCAAAAGGTCGTTGACCAGATGAATGAAGACTGGAATGCAACCCAAGGCTACGACACAAATGCTGTAGTCATGAGTGCAGGAGATGGCGTTAACAAATTGCATAACAAAGGCGCAATTGTTGACAAAGAAGCCGTTCTGGTCTCGTCCATCAATTGGGGAGACTCCGCTTTGGTTAGAAACCGAGAGATGGGGCTACTCATCAGCAGCAATGATGTCGCTTCGATTTACATTGACTCATGGAATGAAGACTGGCAACGATTAGACCCTGAAGTAGACTCGGACCAAGACGGACTAAACGATGAGTGGGAAACCATGTTCGGCTTGAACCGAACACGAAGAACAGTCATCGGACAATCGTACGACGAAGGAATGTTTGACGCAGATGCAGATGGTCTCTCCAACGAGGCTGAGCTTCTTCATGGAGGCGACCCGCTCAATCCTGATACCGATGGAGATTGTATCATTGACGGCATTGAAGTTGCATGGGCCCAAGCTACGATTCTTAGTACCACCATCGCTGATGTTACGCCTCGTGACGCACTGAACAAAGCAGACGCTGACAACGATGGAGAAAACGAATCTGATGCGCTTGGCTGCGACCTAGGTGGAATCGAAGTGAACCTACCAACCAACAACAACAGCAATACCGATACATCATCCCCTGACGAAGATAACGATTCGGTCCTTAACGAACAAGACAAGTGCCCGAATACACCAGCTGGCGCCGCTACAGATCCTGACGGATGTTCTTCCAAACAACGGGCAGAATTGATCGACGATCTAGGAGAGGATACCTCTGCGGAATCTGGTGAGACGTTCTTCCTCGGATTGATGATAGGTGCGCTCATTCTTTCGGGAGGAGCTTATGTTATTCTTCAAAACAAACGAAGCGATTCTGAAGACATCAAGGACAGCATTACTGCTGAATCCTTCGCCATGGCTCAAGTCATGCCTGAAGGGGAATCAGCGGCATGGGAAGCACCTGTCCTGGACGCATCGGGGCCAACGATTACGCCAGAGATGATGGCCATGGTTCCTGGCTGGTCTCAAGACATGGTCAAGGATTATCTTCTCCAAGGATGGACAATGGACCAACTCTCTAATTATTACCAAGAACAGGTTGTTCAACACGGTCAAACAGAATAACATTCAAACGGGACCGTGTGGACCATTCATCATGGCCATATCGTATCGAAGTAGTAATCCTGTCCTCAACAACAAATTCATGGCAGCACTTACCGGTGTTGAAACCATGAGCCTACAAGGAAGCCTGCGAAAAATTGGGTTGCTTCTAACCATGACGATTATCTCTGCATTCGCCACCGCCTTGATTTGTTTGAATGCTGGCGAAAACATGTTTCTCTATGCGGGCATATTCGCTATGGTCGGTTCGATTGTTGGTTTCATTCTTGCCATTATTACGTTTGTAAGTCGTCCACAAAATCCTGCGGCTTTGATGGGTCTGTATGCGCTTTTTGAAGGTATGTTGGTCGGAGGCATGTCCCTTGTTCTTGAGGCACAATATCCCGGAATTGTACTTCAAGCAGCCTTCGGAACCGTAGGAATTACCGCTACCATGTACGTCATGTATTCATCCAGAATCATCCGCCCAACACCAATGTTCAACAAGGTCATTGGAGGTCTTGTCATGAGCATTATGTTCCTCTACCTAACATCCTTTATTCTGCAGATGTTTTCGGGATATGATGTACCCTTCCTCCACAGTTCAGGGCCAATTGGAATCGGACTTACCCTCTTCATTTTAGTCGTTGCTTCTCTCACACTCATCAGTGATTTTGGATTTATTGAAGCAGGAGTTAACAGTGGTGCTCCAAAGAATATGGAGTGGTATGCTGCATTTGGCATCCTCATCTCACTCATTTGGATTTACATTGAGTCGCTAAGACTCCTTTCCAAGATCCGAGCCTTTATTCAGGAATGAGACAATTATGGCCAGGGATATTCCAACCGTTGACTTCACCTTAGCTCAATCTTCTCAGGAAGACGAGCGAATGGAGTTTGTTCGTCAAGTAGGAGACGCACTCCAAGACATCGGTTTTTTCGCCCTTATCAATCACGGAATAGATACTGAACTCATCATGAAAGCATATGACCAATGCGACCGTTTCTTTGAATTGGATGATGTCACCAAGCGTTCGTATCTTCTCCCACAAATCGCTCATCAACGTGGGTATACAGCCTTCGGTGTTGAACATGCAAAAGACAACCCTGCACCCGACCTCAAAGAATTCTGGCAAACTGGAAGGGCCTATCCAAGCGACGGCCCTGCACCAACCTACCCGCAAAACGTATGGCCGAATCAGCACGCCCCAGAGTTCCGGAATGTCATCGACCACCTCTACACCGACATGGAAGTGCTGTCAATGCGGTTGCTTGAAGCATGTTCACTTTACCTTGACAAGCCCGCAGATTGGCTCCCAAACATGGCTGAACATGGAAATACCATCATGCGAATGATTCACTACCCCCCACTTGACGCTTCGATGCCCAAAGGTGCGGTTCGTTCTGCTGCGCATGAGGATATCAATTTCATCACACTCTTGGTGACCGCTACGGCTGATGGACTCGAAGTAATGGACCACGACGGTTCTTGGATTCAAGTCAAAGGAGACGAGAAGGCAATCATCGTTGACTCTGGAGACATGCTCCAAAACCTCACGAACGGACTGTTCCGTTCCGTTACCCACCGAGTCGTTAATCCCAAAGATTCCACTTCCCGCAGATATTCAATGCCGATGTTTGTCCATCCAAGAAACGAAATCGACCTTACGCCGCACTCTGATTTCGTAGCAAAAACTGGTGGAGTCGTAAACTATCAAAGTATCAAGGCGGGAGATTATCTCCAGCAACGCCTCCGTGAAATAGGTTTAATCTGAGGTTGAGAGATGGACGTCGCTCAACTGATCGAATCTGTTGTGGCTAAGCAAGGTCAAGACCACGCGCTTCTTGACGCCTTTGTGAATGGAGTAGCAAGTGGAGAAGTCCGTGTGGAAGACGCAACGGCGTGGCTCAAAGCCGTACACAGTTTCGGTTGCAGCGTGGAAGATACCGTCCAGCTCACAAAAACCATGATCGCTTCTGGTGCCCAACTCAAGTGGGGAGATGGACCTCCTGTTGTCGACAAGCACAGCACTGGTGGAGTTGGTGACAAGATGTCATTGATGCTCGCACCGGCACTGGCTGCATGTGGACGCAGAGTACCAATGCTCGCTGGAAGAGGTCTTGGCCATACGGGTGGAACCATTGACAAATTGGAATCAATCCCTGGCTTTAACTGCAAACTTAACCCAGAGGAAATGAAAGAAACAGTCAACGCTGTTGGGTGCTGTATTGCGGTACAAAACGACGCTATTGCTCCAGCCGATGGAGTCCTCTACGCAATACGAGATGTTACGGACACCGTTGATAGCGTTCCACTCATCACTGCATCAATCATCTCAAAGAAAGCAGCAGAAGGACTTGAAGCCCTTGTTCTTGATGTGAAGTGCGGAAGCGGGGCCTTCATGAAAACACTCGCCCAAGCAGAAGAATTAGCCTCGTCCATGGTACGAACTGCAACGGGCCTCGGCATCAAAACCATCGCACAAATCACCTCCATGGAACAACCGATTGGCAGTCATGTTGGAAATTCGTTGGAAATTATTGAGAGCATCCAAGTCATGCAAGGTAAGGGCTCAGTTGACACCAGGAACCTTGTCATTCTCCAGGGCGGCGCACTCTTGGCTATGACTGAGGATGGGCTCAGCATAGAGGATGCAAACAAGCGAATTGAACAATCACTTGACCGGGGTGATGCCCTTGAAGTATTCAGACTCATGTGCATTGAACAAGGTGTTGAACCGGAACTCGCTTCTATTCTC
>JABJFP010000271.1 GCA_018662715.1 Methanobacteriota archaeon
CCACATGTTTAACACGAGAAAGCCGGGCGGCGTGATGTTTTCAACAGGCGACACATCCAACCACTCGCCGAACATGCTTACACTTAATTCTGAAATTTGGCAACAGATTATGGAGCATTTTAATTCATCTGATGAAAATGGTATCACTCGTAACACCCTCGAGGAAGCTGTAGCTGAAGATATGAATCTTCCAATGATATCCCCTCCGAGGGATTACAACCAATATGGTGCCGGTGGTTACCTTACCAAAACAATGCAATCCCGATATCCCATGATATCGAACAACAAAAACGAGGAACTTCTCGGCCACCGTCGATTCAATCCTTCAGAAGAGGCAATAGCGTCCTTGAACTATTTACAAAAGACGGAATGGAGGGCGGACCGCAATGTGATGGATGTGGCTTTAGAAGTCCTTCGGAACGTTGTCAAAGAAACGATTGTCGAACAATTTGAAGTGTTATCGTCTCAAAACGAAGAGGGGAAACAAACGTATGTCTTTGGATTGAAAATGCAACCAAGAATCACCCAAAACCAAGTATCGGCATGGGTGAGAACTGGGGATTTTGTTCATGATCACACGACTGAAACAGGAGGGGCCACGAGCTTCTACCACCCATGGGTGTTTGAATGGCGAGGGCGGATGATGACATGCACCACGCTCCTTTCGCCACAGAATGACGACCTTTCGAGGGGTGTTCTTCGGTTTGCGAATTCCACCCCACTAAGCGAGGACGGGTGGGTTTGGCTTCAACGGCACACAGCAGCTCTCATGCGAGGCCAAGAAATATTCGATAAGGATGGTTTGATTTTCGAAGGCTTAGAATACTTGGTGGGGACGAAGACGATTAAACATGTCAAAGAGGAATGGAAGAACATTCAACGTTTGATGGAAGACAAAAAATGGCAGTCTTATGACGTTGCTGTACAAGAGCCGTTGTTCAAGTCGGTGGTTGATGCAATTGCTGCAGATCCTCTTGGGACCTTTGGAGCATGGGGCGAAGGCGATGTGTTCACTGCCAAGTGCGAGGGCTTCCAACGTCTCTCTGCATGTACTGTACTCAGTCAAGCATATGGTGAAGGAGGAATCGGAGCCGAGGTCAGCCTTCCAATTTATCACGATGCCTCTTCGAGCATTTATCAGCACGCCTCTGCGCTTGTGCGGGATAAAAAGATGGCCAAATCAGTCAACGTCCTTCCAAACGATTCAGGAATGCCAGCAGATGTTTACCTTGAAATTGTGAATCACACGAAGAAACGCTGGCATGAGAAAGGGAATCCACTTTATCTCAAAAGGTTGATGTCCAAGGAGGACTCGGAAGATCTTGCTAATACTCTCTTAACACGTAAATTTGCCAAGAAACCCGTCATGACGATTGGTTATGGAGCCACGACATATGGCATCACCTCTAGTTTCCTGACTCATAACGGGAAAGCAAAGGGTATTCTCGGCGCCTATGTATTTGTTAACAAGGAAACGAATGAACAAGTGGACGTACCAGAAAGCGAGGAAGAACGCAATGCGAACAAGAAGAACCAATGGTGGAGAGTAACAGCACACCCTGCATCCCTTCTTGGCGACGTGCTCAAGGACGTCGATCCGGCACTTCACAACCCTATAGCGCAAACGATTGTTGATGAATTGGAGACATCGACATATGAAGTCCTTCCAGGAATAAAACTCGTTCAGCAATTCCTCGCTCGTCAAAGTGAACAGGCGGTTTCTAAAATCGTTCAATGGGACCTTGTGGATGGCTGTAGGGTGCGGAACATTAAACTCGAATCCGAGGGCAGTCAAAGGGTCGAAGCATGGATGAGTAGCCTCTCAAGCAGCAAGGAACGCCAAGCATCGGTCGATAAAATCAACAAATTGCTCATGGTACGTGGCACAGATCTTAAGATGCCAATAACGGCAACCAAGCGCTCCACCTTGATTGAACACATCGTTGGCGAGGCGAAAGACTCTGTCAAGCAGCCATTAAGGGGGCGTATCAGCTCTCTTCTGAAGGCAATTGATGTCGAACTTTCAGAGGCGTTCAAAGAGTACGAGGCGCTCAC
>JABJFP010000272.1 GCA_018662715.1 Methanobacteriota archaeon
AGAGATACTTCCTCCCTACCGAGATTCGTCTCCAAACGACGTATGATCCGTCGACATCGATAACTCAAGCGGCCAGACAGTGCGAACATAGCCAAAAGAAAACGACTTGCTCGGCGTTGTTCGTCCGCAGAAATGACCTGATTGTTTGGTTGAGGTTCACCGATGAGGTGGAGAACACGAATTTGATTGGGGTGGATGAAACGTGCCGAAGTGATCTGTTCTTGAACGCCATCATAAATGGCCCGATGCAAGGCAGGAGAAACGTTTTCCAATCCCTCGGGGAAGGTATGTTCAAGCAGGGCTGGAGTTAGTTCATGACCCACCAAACGAGAACGCATATCACGCATCATCGAGTTCATTCCAACTGCGTTGATAACGACAAAAAATGGAAGCGAGACAAGTTCAACGAAGGCCCTCAAGGCCGTTCGTCCAATCAACTGAACCCACATACGACGAACAATCGATTTGAACAGTGTAGCACTGACTGCGACTCGAAACTTCTTCAAAATTTTACGAATCATCATGCCTAATTTACCAATACGAGCAAGCGGGTCAATACCGAACATTGTTCCTTGGAATCCTGGCGCCCCTAACGCAGCGTGAATCAACCAATGAGGAATTGATTCTTCCAACTCAAACTTCTGGAGTTCCTCTTCAGGAATCCCGAGTACCTTCGCCATTCGGGCAGCGGTTTTGAGAGAATCACCGTAAATAAATACCAGTTCAAGTGAGGTCGAAAGAAAACCAGCAAAAGCAACTGCCCCGAAAAAGGTGTAGTTGTTCCATCCATCAGCACCTTCCCATTCATGCAGCCAAAGGGCAATCGAGACAACAAACATACCGGATATCAGACCAAACAAACCTGCCCTGAACACTGAAAGACGATGCAGGAGGTCCAGCCGTTTGTCTGCAAGTCTTCGGTCAGATATGTGAACCTCATCGGAATCTTGAATTTCCGTGAGAAAGCGACCAATCGCCCATCGTTGCAATTGGTCTTTTAGCAGCAATTCAACACCTAATATGTGTAAAATCCTTGACCGGTTTTACGACCAAGTTTTCCTTCTTCTACCATGCTCACCAAGAGTGGTGCTGGTGCGTATTTGTCATCTCCTAAGCCTTCGTGGAGGACATTCATGATATGAAGAACGGTATCAAGACCGATGAGGTCGGAAAGTGCAAGTGGGCCAATTGGGTGGTTCATTCCTAATTTCATAATGCCATCAATTGCTTCTGGCTCAGCCACACCCTCTTGAAGTGTTAAAATGGCTTCATTGAGCATTGGGCAAAGAATCCTGTTCGATACGAATCCTGGTGCGTCGTTGCAAGAGAGAGCAATTTTGCCCATCTTTTCAGCCGCTTCATTCACAGCCTGATTCGTCTCTGCGCTGGTTTCGTTTCCGTTAATGACTTCAACGAGTTTCATGATAGGAACCGGATTCATGAAATGCATTCCAATGACTTTTTCCGGACGACCCGTTGATTCAGCAATGGTCGAGATTGAGATGGACGAAGTATTGGATGCAAGAATTGTTTCGGGCTTGCAAATCGAATCCAATTCTGAGAAAATACTTGTTTTCAATTCCAATATTTCTGGCACAGCTTCAACGACAAGGTCGCAGTCAGCACACGCTTGGCGATCGGTTCCGGTTTCAATCCGACTGAGGGCGGCATCTGCATCTTCTCGGGTCATTCGTTCTTTGGAGACCAACTTTCCAAGTGAAAACTGAATCGTCCCAAGCCCTTTCTCAACATATTCATCCTTGATGTCAACCATGACAACATCGTATCCTGCACAAGCAGCAACTTGTGCAATACCGTTACCCATTTGTCCTGCTCCGATAACACCAATCTTCTGAATCATGTCTGCACCTAAACAGATCCAACAGCAACGTGTTGATGAAGATGCGTGTTTAAATTCATGACACCTGAAGAAGACCTAAATGCTCCATCCTCATCCAAGTTTCATGGTAGAGATACTATGCCCACACTGTGATGAAGAAATTGAACTTGAGGATGATGCATCCGGTGAATTTGCATGCCCTCTTTGCGATGGCGAGTTTGAATGGAACGTTAACGAGGGGGATTCCAGCGGGGCCCTCAACGGTTTTACTTTTGATGCATCAAGCATTAAACCGATGGCCGTTGTTCAAGGTGTCATCGTGGGCATCTCATTCATCGTCTTGTTGATGTGCTTTACGGCGGATCCGTTGTACACACTTTCAATCGGGGATGATGAGTGGTTGTATTCTGCAGACACGATGACGGTCCAACCTGATCAAGAGATCTATGGTATGAGTGGAACGGAGGAATACAGTGCATATATCGATCATCTAACCCAAACACAAGAAGACTACCCAGGAGGCTTTGGCCTGGACATTGACAAGATGGTCGAAGCCATGGAGGGATGGGATTCTGCTGGCAACACCTACCAATTTTTGACATTGATTGCGTTAATTTCGATGATTTTGATGCCTATCTTGAGTTTGACGTTTATCCTCTATGAGAGGAACGTGATCGATATGCCAGTGAAAGCGGCTGTTTTGGTCCATTTTTCAGGCAGAGGCGCCTATTATTTAGGATGCTTCATGTGGTTCTTGGCCATCATCCTTCACATGATACTCGCACCGGAAGCTTCGGGGCCAATAGGTATGGGCCAATCCGATGTGGGTATGTTTGGTTATGCAGGTGCCTTTTGGTTGGGGTTGGTCATCAGCCTGCTCGCACCAATCGTTCACGCAGGTCTGTCGTTGCTCCCGCAGAGCAGTTGAGAGGTAGCCCGACTCGGATTCGAACCGAGGTCGGCGGGACCAAAACCCACCATGATGGACCCCTACACTATCGGGCTGTAATCTGTCCGGATGGTTTTTCCTTTTTGTCCTTGTCGGCTCTCAATGACGAAAAGCGTCAAAGCAATTGGTTGAGTGATGGGTCGCTGACCACTGATTTAGCACTTTTTATGAACTCATTGAGGTTCAACACTGAACTGTTTTGATAGATATGTGCCTGAAGCCCCATATCCAAACGGTCAAGTTGGTGAACAAACTTCGCTTCAGGTGTGTCTTGGCGCTCATAAGTTTCAAACGCTTCAAGCCATTGAGGAGCTAATTTCTTCATTGCTGCATGCTCATCTGCTGCTTTCGTACTCCTGTCATCGTGAGGTGTGAGGTCTCCAACAATGATCTCTGGCAAGTCATGAATTAAACAGTAGGTAAGCACCGTTTGTATATCCAATTCAGGGGGACAAAGGCGCAGAGCGAGGACGGCCATACCCCAAGAATGTGCAGCCACTGATTCGGGTTGTTCAACCCCAGCACGAACCCATCCGGTTCGCATGACAGATTTCAATTCTAAGAGTGCCATAAGTTCATCTCGCATGTACTGGCCTTGAAGCATGGGTTCAAAACCTCATCTCTCGTGTTCCTAAGTATGGCAAGCCGAGTACCGATTTGGTGGGATGAAGCACATCTTGCTCTCCTTGATGATGAATTACTCGGCCCAGTGGTCAAAGAATACGGTCCTGAAGGAATAAGCAGCAGAGATGACCTGTTTCAAACGCTCGTTCGTTCGATTGTTGGCCAACAAATTTCAGTCACTGCTGCTGATGCGATTTGGGGGAGAGTGTGTGCGCATTTAGGCGAAGTCACTCCAGAACATGTTCTCGCAACCGACCAGCCCTCAATTGCCTCGTGCGGAGTCACCCGTCCCAAAGCAAGTTACATTTACGGTCTTGCAGAGGATGCTGAGAGATTAATGAATCAACCCTGGGATACGATGAGTGATGCTGAGATTCAAAAACACCTTGTGTCATTTCGAGGCATTGGCCCGTGGACCGCTGAGATGATGCTGATGTTCCACTTTTTGCGACAAGACATCTTCAGCCTTGGCGATATTGGGTTGATCCGAGGCACTCAGCGTTTGGTTCCAGAAGCAGAAACAAAGGAACAGGTTGGTGCAATCGCAGAACGATGGAAACCTTACCGCACCGCTGCTGCATGGTACTTATGGCGAATTCTTGACCCAGTCCCAGTTGAATACTGAAAAATAACTATATGAGGTGGCATTAATGGATAAATATGCCAAAGGCCTTTGACCGTGCACCAGATCAGCCAAAATTACGAAGAAGGTCCAGTATGGATGCTATGGAATTCCTGAATTTGTTACTTTGCCTTGGAACGCTTGTCCTTGTCCTACTCATCATGATTCGATGGAGCGTTTTTGACATCACCACCAAAGAAGAATATGATTTTATCAAATTTTTCAGCATTGGGTTGCTTGTAATATCAGCCCTAGGAATGTTTCGCTTTGACCTTGGGGCTAAGAACCGAGCCAATGAGGACTATACCTTTAAGATGAAAGAATACGAAATTCTTCGTACTAAATGGCTTGAAATCACCTCCAAAAAGATGGAAATGGAATCCTCTCGCTCAATGGAATCAATGAGTGTGGTCAAAGCTGCACAAGTTGTAGTTCAAGCAGCATCAAACGATGTGGATACACAGTCCAAAAAAGAAGACGAATAGCAACGTGGTCAGGGACTGACCCAACATAAGCCGACAAAGGTCGTCAGGATGTCGGTGTTAGATTATGATACGCATTACATCCCTGTATCTCTTTTTGCCGTTGCGGTTGGAGCAATTGTCATTTTTACAATTACATTCCCAGTACTTGGGCTCATTACGATTCCTATTATGATCGGCCTTATTGGTGGAATATTCACCGAAGCAATTAGCTATGTGGAAGAGCCAAATGAAGCACCTCATCAAAGTTCAGAAGAGGAATAAACACCTCATCGAGTGATTGCATCGCCGTCTTTGAGAAGGTCCCGCGTGATGTTCTTTTGGTGAGATTCAAGTGTTCCTCCACCGATTTCCAAAAGTTTAGCATCCCGCCAAAGACGTTCTACATTGTATTCGCCAACATAGCCGTATCCGCCCATGACTTGAATGGCTGAATCTGCGATTTCCTTTGCTGCAGTTGATGCGAAAAGTTTGACACCGTCTGAATCAAGTCGCTGTCCAGCAGTACCGATATCAAGATTATTTGCAGTATCGTAGATGTAAGCCCGCATGGCTCTGTACTTGGCCCAACCTTCACCGATGTGTCGTTGAATTTGTCCGAAATCACGAATCTTTGAACCAAAGGCGACTCGGTCGGTTGCATACCGGTTCATCTCTTCAAGAGAACGGCGAGCAATACCAAGGGCCATGGCTGCGAGCGTTAGCCGTTCAATTTCGAGGTTGCCCATCATGTGAATGAGTGATTCTCCAACGCCACCAACTAGATTTGCTGCCGGGACAACACAGTCATCAAACACCAATTCAGCAGTGTTGGAAGCGCGCATCCCTGTTTTGTCGTAGATTTTCTGGCCAACACTGTATCCTGGCATTCCTGCTTCAACGAGGAACGTGGACAATTGAACTCTTCCGTTTGAATCCGTACCTGTTCGGGCATATACCCAGACTACATCGGCGGGTGTTCCTTCTTCGTCAATGCATCCGTTTGTAATCCACATCTTTCGCCCGTTGAGAAGCCAAGTTCCGTCTTCTTGTTGAACTGCCGAAGTGCCAAGTCCGAGGACGTCTGTACCTGCATCCGGTTCAGACATTGCCATTGCACCAATCCATTCTCCGGAGCAGACCTTTGGGAGGATTCTTGCTTTTTGTTCATCGGTTCCATTGTGGGCCAAATTGTTAGTGAAGAGCATGGAGTGGGCTAAGTAAGCAAGTGCAAACCCGGGGTCCGAAGCAGACAGTTCTTCGTGAACGATCGTGCAGGCAACTGCATCTAAACCTGAACCTCCATATTCCTCAGGAGCACTAATTCCAAGCAATCCAAGGTCGCCCATTGACCTCATGAGTGGCAGATTGAAACGCTCGTGCTTGTCATGCTCCAAAGCTTGGGGCTCAACATATTCCTTCGTCCAATCTCGGACCATCTCGCGAAGCATAGTATGTTCTTCACTGGGGTTCGCAATATCCACAGGGCTCATGCCGATGCGTGACAAAGGTACCTTTTGACGGTTTGTGTATCCCGAAACCGAAGAGGGCCTTCCCTAAAGGGACACAGAGGCGTGAAGCGTTCATTCTTCGTCGTCGTCTTCACCATTTGATGAAGCCACAATGAGATTGGGATGATTCGGAGCAATGCCTTCGAGATATTCTTGGTAGTCCTCTCGGTTTTCAAACTCCAAAGGAATGACCATTAATTCTTGACAGTCTTGGCATTGAAACCTCTGCCCCACCATGAATCCCATGTAGGGATAGACTCTGATTCCGTGGCAGTTGATACAAACTCGGAACGACATATGACTCAATCTACGCTGGAAGTCATGTCTCAAAGAGATGTGGGTTCGTCCACGAGTGCTGACGGGTCATTCAATCGTAGCACAGCACGCTCAAATTCTTCTCCACGTGGACGAAGTGCTGACCGTTTCATCATGCGCAAGATTTGCCAGATTCCTTTGAACATCATCTTGAGTGACCGGAACGGATGCCTAAACCATCTCAAGGGATTGCCCATTCCGACCAAAGGGTATCGTAATTGTTGGGCCATGGTCATTGGTACGTACTCATCAACTCCATACACCGTTGGTCGCTTATCTTTGGGCATGTAGTACGTCCCAAACACGAGATCCCATAAGGGGAGGAACGTTGAGTAATTGCACCATATTGCTTCTGGCTCGTTTGCATGATGCCAGTGGTGAAACTCAGGAGTCATGATAATCTTTGAGAGGGGCTTCAACCAAATCCTTACGTTTGCATGAAGGAACAATCCGAGCACAATTTGGACCACTGCAACCAATCCCGAAAACTCGGGGCTAAAACCTGCGGCAATAAGGAAAAAGAATGCTGGAGCAATCAATGTGCCATCAAATGGGTGGGCTCGAAAACCACTCGCCCAATCCATATGTTCAGGTGAATGGTGAATTGCGTGAAACTTCCAAAGTTGAGGTACTTCATGGTACCAGCGATGGGTCCAATAGGAAGCGACATCAAACATAGCGACCCCGACGAGAAGAAGATACGGGTCGGGTATGGATTGAACATACGGTCGCAAAATTAATCCTGGGATCCAAGTGAAGCTCATCACACCAACAACGACTGCCGCAACAAGCCCAATTGCCTGCAAAAAGGGCGAAGCAAGAGCGTAGCCGAGGTCAAGATTCAAATTAGGACGGCGGAAGTGTTGATGGTCGTGCCGAGGAAAGAAGCGTTCAAACGGTACAACCAGTACAAACAATACGATGATGGCACCTAAACCATCTTGGTTGTTGTAAACCGC
>JABJFP010000273.1 GCA_018662715.1 Methanobacteriota archaeon
CCAACAATCAAATCGCGCATTGGAATTCCAGCGTCGGCAAGAGCGACAGCAGCCGCAGTGATTCCAGCGCAACGGGTACCTGCTTCTGCGGCGAGAATCTCAATTTCAACTCGGATCTTTGAGCGAGGATATCGTTCAACCAAAACAACCGATTCCAGTGCTTCGGCAGTGACCTTGGAGATTTCACGAGAACGTCGGTTGAACCCAGGTCGGATTCGGTCAGAAGTTGAGAAAGGGGCCATGTTGTAACGAACATCAATTACTGCTCGATCTTGGCGTTGAATCTTTCTTGGATGTGCTTCCATTGGGCCGTAAACGGCTGCAACAGCAACGTTGAGTCCGTGGGTGACCATGGCTGAGCCATCTGCAGCGGGTAGAACACCTGCTTCAATTTTCACCGGTCGCATCTCATCCAGTTTTCGCCCGTCTAGGCGTGAACCATCTTCTCGTAGTAGTTGTACATCTCCATATCCACCCATTAAGCATCACCTTTCTTTTCTTGTTCCATCTCTGCGAGAATCGCTTCGAATTCAGTTGTGTGGCCTTTGTTAGCCACCATTTTGAGAGCCTTTCGAGCCCATGCGATCCCATTTGAATCGCCGTCAATCCATACACGACCATTTTCGCCGACCATAATGCGGCAATCACTGGCATCTCGCAATCGTTGGAGCAGACTGTTGCCTTCTCCACGAACACGGTCCACATGTTGGACAGGAATATTTTCTACAGCACCTTGATTCAAGCGGCGAAGGCCGACGCCTTTCATTGTGAGGACCACATTGTGGCATTCATCCACTTCTTGAACTCGGGCTAAGACCACATTGCCAACATCCATGTGTTGACGTGCAGCTCCAAATTCAACCTTCCATGGGGCTAGTGACATTGGGAGCAATCCTTGGAAGGCTCCGTTGATATCCATGAACCACAAGTTGTTACGAACTTCTGCAACATTGGCGACAATGAGGTCGCCAGAACGGGGCATGTAAGCCGAATGAATGGGATGAACAGACATGGTGTTGTTCTTTTCTTGAAGCCATCCAAGTTGGGTAGCAATCATTGTATCTTGTTCGGTAATAATACCGCTTCCTGCGCGCTTCCCGGCGGATGGCCCGATGGCCATACCCGGGGTCACGAGGCGCTGCTCGGCGCCGGTTTGACCTTGGGACATTCTTTTCTCTCCATCCATGGCGAAACGACATCCCATGATAAAGGCCACCCTATAGCCAACAGGTTGCCCGCTTACAATTCTTTGACTTCCGCATCGGAAGAACGACGCATAACCTGACCGATTAAATCTGGTTTCATCCCTGCTGGGCACTCAATCACGCATGCCCAGGAACCATCTTCCAGCCAGCCTTGCTTTTGTTGATATGGACGTAGAATTTTATTTACGCCACCGAAGGCAGAGCCAGGTACTTTAATTGCAAGACGAACGGATTCAAAAGAAAGAGGAATGAGTGGTTTGAGTTTGGCAATGGCGTCCTTGACTTGCTCATCAAGGCGCTTAAACGGGTCAACTGAATACCTTGATTCGTCTAAAGCGAGTTCCAGTCGAGTCTTAGGGTGTGGGGACTTCGTCTTTGGGTCAACTGCCTGAGTGTGGATTTGATGAATGATCTGTTGACGCATCGTTTCCACCATGGCCTTCCGTTGAACAGTAGTGAGTTGAAGACTTCCTTTTTGGAAAATAGTTTGTGCTATCACAACGATGTCTTGAGTTCCAAATACAGCCTCAATGGATTCTTCAGTAGGGCGCTCTCCCCCTCTTGCGTCATGGAACACTTCATCCATCGCAAAGAAATTGTCAGGATTAACAGACGATGGGTCTGCCTTGAACTCATCAACGAGATAGGGATCCACAAGAATCTCGTATCTCTTACCACCTTTTTCCATTCGTGCTAGAACGGCTGCATCAAGACTTACCATAGTGTTCCCTCACGTGGGGACAATCCGTGAGGAGGCATCAATGTGCCGCCCTAATTTCAGTCTTCGAGTGGCTTGAGGCGGTCGATTTGCTTGTTCACAG
>JABJFP010000039.1 GCA_018662715.1 Methanobacteriota archaeon
AATGGTGTGTTCTTTGCCCGCTCCGCATCGGAGAGCCTTATCACCGTTGAAACAGGAAGTAATGCAGCAATCCAATTGAGAGATTCCCACCTTCAAGACGCTGGAAACGGTTGCCTCAGAGTTTTCCAATCTACCGGCATCTTATCGATGTCTAACGTAACACTTTCAGATTGTGGCGGCCCCGGAATGTGGGTGCGTCAATCAACACTTTCTGTTTCAGGAATTACTCTAGGAGATGGTATTGAACAAGGTTTGGATTTAACAGGCGTTACGGGTCAGGTTGACGGAGTCAATGCCCATGATTTCAACGGAACAGGAGCTTTGATCTCTCTCAATTCAATTGATGGAATCTTCGTACTTTCCGATGTTAACGGACTAACAGGGGACCTTGGTGGAATCACTGGTTCAGAAAACAAAGCTCTGAATCTCCAAGATATCAGCCTTACAGGCGCACCAGGAATTGATATTGACCGAAGCGCTGGAACAATCACAAACGTCCACCTTTCAGGTGATGGTTCTGGAACCGCTATGGTGTTCCATCACGGCCGTTCGCTGGATACGTTGTACCTCACCAACCTGACAATTGAGCAGTTTGCAGTAGGGATTGGTTTGCACCTTGATGCCGGCGAACAAGCAACACCCCTCATCATACGAGCCAGTACTGTTGACGCCAGCACTTCACTTGCAACAGAGGGCTATGATGTCCGACTCGAAGACACAACACTTCTTGGGCTTGTTGAGAATTACGGAGCTCATGTTGATTTGGTCGATGGAAGCCATAATGGAATTGAGGCATCAGAAGGGGGCAGTTTCAACGCTTACCGCACCTTCGTCTTAGACGCACAACGAAGCGGAGCCCCAGTGAACGCAGAGTTCACAGTTCAATTCCCAAATTCATCACTTCCTGAGATGCACCTTACGGGGACCACCATTGATGCAGAAATCCTCGTTCAAATGATAACGGATTCATCCGACTCTACCGCCTCGGCCGCCCAGTTCACCGCTACCTCTCCGGGCTCTCCCTCCGCTTCGGTCCTTGTTGAATCGCTTGCGACTGCTGACCCGAATGTTGTGATTTCACTCGTTGTCAACCAAGCACCAACTGCTGAAATTACCGAGCCACCTGCTGGTGAACGTGTGATGGAGGGCGATTCAATACGAGCAGCAGTTCGCGTTCAAGATGATATTGACAGCGAAGAGAACATCATCATATCCTGGAAAATCTACGATGTTTCTGGTAATGTTGTTCTCCAAGGTGGAAACGAGCCGATGTACAACATCACCGACTTGCAGGCAGGCTTCTATGTGGTTGAAGTTACTGCTACCGACTCCTATGGATTGTCATCCTCTGCCTCAGTTGACATTGAATATACCCTTCTTGATACCGATCGTGACTGGTTGAGTACTTGTCAGTCAGACACTTGGTTTGATTCAACACTTGGTCGACCTTGTGGGCCAGATATTTATGATTTAGATGATGACAACGACGAATTTACAGATGTAAAAGATGCTTTCCCGTTAGATGTATGCGCTTATTTGGATACAGATGGAGATACTCAGCCAGATGACATCAACTGTCCAGAGGGAGTCACTACATGGTTGACGGTCGACATGGATGATGACGGTGACGGCATTCCTGACAGTCTTGAAGGCGTAAAGGCAGATTCAGGCAACGATAACATCAATGCAATCATGCTCGTTGTTACACTGTTCGCTGTTGTTGTACTGTTGTTCGTTGCACGACTCCGAAAAGGTGGACCAGGCGAATTTACCCCCCTTGACGAAACGCATCTTTGAGGAGTGGAACGCTTGACGTCCTTTCTTCCAACGCCTGAACAGATGGCGTTTGCTGCGGTCAGCGTTCTCGCAGTTATTCTTGCGTGGGATGCGTTTTGGCTGACTCGGCAACGGCGAGACATTCCCGAATTAGGAATGCTTGCTAACGGAGGGTTTGCTTGGAAAAGTGAAGGCAGCCATGAATTGATTCGGCAATGGGGGAACCTTGGTTCAATGGCTGCGATGATGGTCTTGCCATGGGGGTTACTTGAGGCAAGCAACACTCCGGTCATCTACGCCGTTGTTTGGGATATTCTTCTCGGTCTCCATCTCATTTCTCTCACCGTTCCTAAACGGTATGCTATCACCTCAACCCACCTGTTCGCAGACGGCCAAAGCTATGCATGGGAGCGGCTCAGACTCGCTAAGCGTCAACCGAAACGCAGAATCATGCTTCTTAGAAATGGTTGGGGGCCCTTTGGACCTCTTCCTCTTGGAGGGGATCCAACTTCACTAAAAACTGCAAAAGAATATATTCGGGCCATGGAACAGGCTCTTCGGCCGAATTCCTTACTAAGTGACCAAGAAGAATGATGCGTTATTCTCTTGGAGTGCCGAGCCTTAGCACCGTTATGGAATGGACGCGAAGTGGCGATGATGTATTTGTACGACTGGACCCTGGTGAAGAG
>JABJFP010000040.1 GCA_018662715.1 Methanobacteriota archaeon
CCGCGCAGGTCATTGGACTTGATTACAGGCGGCCTGTCTACACTTTGATGGTGAACATATGGGGCTACGTTCGTTCATTCACCGAATGACTGCTCCAAAAGTGAACGGTCGGGCTGTAAGCGGGAAGATGAAACTCGTTTGTGTCGTAAATCAATCGCTGAAAATGGGTAAAGGAAAGATAGCAGCTCAAGTGGGACACGCCGCAGTAGAATCGTTTCTTCGCGTAGGAACAACACATCCAGGACATCTGGATGCTTGGCTGGCAAACGGACAAAAGAAAATTTGTTTGAAAGGTAAAGATGAGGCAGTTTTTTCCGAACTCATCGATGCTGCAAACCGGGAACATATTCCACATCATATCGTGCGAGACGCCGGCCATACTCAGATTCCTAGTGGCTCTCAAACGGTTCTTGCCCTCGGGCCTTTTGATGAGGAACACCTCGACAAAATTACCGGCCATCTCAAGCTCTTGTGATATTACAAGGCATTGATGAAGGAGAGCGTGGAGGATGAATCATGCGCGAGTACGCTTCAGACCGCATTGATTTTCGTTCAGACACGGTCACTCAACCAACTCAAGCCATGCGAGAAGCAATGATGGCAGCCCCTGTAGGTGACGATGTTCTGGGCGACGACCCAACTGTCATCGCCCTTCAGGACCGAGTAGCGAAGATGTTCGGGAAGGAAGCCGCACTTTTTGTACCTTCAGGGACGATGTCAAATGCCATTGCATTGAGGACACATACCGTTCCAGGTGACGAGATTGTTTGCGATAAAACCGCACATATTTACCGGTATGAAGGCGGCGGATACGCAGCACTCTGCGGAGCCTCTATCGCTCTGGTTGACGGAGAAAAGAGTTTGATGACTCCAGGGCAAGTTCAGAAAGCCATACGAAAAGCAGAAGGTTCAGGCAGCCACTATCCTAACGGCAGTTTGGTTTGCATTGAGAACACGACAAACCTTGGCGGGGGCTCATGTTACGACCAAGAGGTCTTTGACCAAATTGCTGCGGTTGCTAAAGACAACGATTGTAAAACACATATCGACGGCGCACGCATCTTCAACGCAGCGATTGCAACAGGCGTTGATGTAGCGACCATGTGCAAGCATTACGACTCAGTATCAATTTGTCTCTCCAAAGGCCTTGGGGCCCCGGTAGGGTCTGTCTTGGTAGGCACATCAGCCTTCATTGGACGAGCACATCGCTGGCGCAAACTGTTTGGTGGAGGGTGGCGGCAAGCGGGGATCCTCGCAGCTGCCGGTATGCACGCTCTTGACCATCATGTACACCGGCTGGAAGAAGACCATCAGCGTGCGAAAACCATTGCACAAGCACTCGATTCAATGGATGCCTTTTCAGTTGATTTGACAACGGTACAGACCAACATGGTCTATGCTCAGTGTGCCCGTCCAGCCGATGAAGTCGCCCTTGAATTGCAACATAATGGCGTTGATGTCTTCGATATTTCTCCAACACACATCCGCATTGTTGTTCACTTGCACATCACGGATGAAGACGTTGAGCGTTTTATTGACCTTTGCAAACGTATTTTCTGAGTTGCTGACTTCATAACAGGTCACCGTTTTTATGAGGTATGAGTTCGCACTCTTCTTACATCGACTGCAAGTATAATTTGGCTTCTAACGAAGCAGAAATCGTTTGTGATTGGTGTCAATCAATGATTGACTTTAATCCAAGAGAAGGATGGTCAGTCCCTCTTACTCCTACCGAGCATGAGCGTTCTATTGCCCTGTTTGGGGGGCCATCAGTCCACGCTTCCGGCCGCTGGAAGCGACTGGCCGCCTCACTCGGTGATAGTGAACACGCAAATTGGGCAAAATTAGAACACGAAACACTTGACCCAATCGTCGGCCTTCCTTGTAGTGATGATGAATTTCAGGAACTTGGAGATGCTATCAGTCAGGGGAATGCGTTATCGAGTGCCCAAAACAGATGGCTGGCTCAGGGAATTGAATTTCAAGATGGTTCGTGCTTCAGAATAATGGAGGACCGTCAGTACCTTGACGATGTCGAACTTCCATCGGTCATTAGCACTCGTTCCCTTTTTCCTATCATCACAGATAGGGAGCTCCGAAGAGGTTGGGATCTTGCAAAACTCATCGTCGGGCTTTCTTGTAGTACTCCATTAACGAACAGACCACAGGATGGGCGAGATGGTCGGGCAATGTATTTCGGGTTCAGGAATGGAGATTCCAACTCACGCCCGATGGCATCTATGCTTGCTTGGCTTTCCACCAAGGTCAAGATTGACCGGTTAAAGCAAACCACACACTCTGGAAAGGCGGGTTTCATTTCGTGGGCTTTCGATGTACGTAGTGAACTGATCAGAAACGGAGGCCGAGGCAATATGGAAGATCTCCGTAAAGCATTCTCTCATCACCCCCGAGGTTTGTTTGACTGTTACGATACCCCATGGATGAAACATTGGAGGGATTCTAAAGAGTTCGAGATTCCAGCGACAACTTTGGATTGGCCTCTTCGAATTTCAGAAAAACATATTTCTCTACGCGTCCGCAGCAATACGGGGAGAACTCGCCTCGTCCAAATTCCACGGCAACCGGTACATCTGGCGATTCTCGTATCGCTTGCTTTATCTCCTTTGAATTCAGATGCTGGAAAAATCCTTCTCGGTCTTCAACACAATTGGTCCCACGTATACCTCAAGACCGATACTCCGACCGCTCAGATGGTCCGCTCTTTGGAATTTTGTCATGGGATTTTGAACGGCCTCACAGACCGAGTATATGTCAAAAATTCAACAGCGCTTGTTGTTGGAAAATTAGGTCACATCTACCAAATTAATGTGACGAAGGGACAACACGGAGCTCCATATTTGATTTCTCACCTCAGTAACTTGGTTCGGGAACACAAGCATGCGATTTGTATTCACAACGGCCAATACCATTCCACAGTCCCTCTTGGAGACACTATGGGCTCTGTTATTCTTTCAATGTACAACGACACGGCTGCGACCCTCAACATTGACAGTTTGAATGACCTCATCCGCACTCATCCTCCGTTTGGTTTTTTGCGGCCAGTTCCACATGAATGGGTATCCTCACTCAACCAAGAAGCACTCAAAGAATTGATGCATCACCAACACGGCTACATTACTCATCCTTGGTATGATGATTCCGATGCCCGTTTCAATCCTGAACCGGAGCGTGGTAACAGAGGCTTTCAAGGCCTTTTGCAACGTCAATTCCGCCGCACTGGACGAGCAGAAGAAATGCGAAAAATCGAGTGGAATGAGATCTTTAAGGAGCATTTTGAGGAGTCGGGTTCATTTCCAATCGAAAAGGTCGTTCAACGATGGGCAGGAACTGTCAAACCCTACAGACTTCATGCAGTCCATCATACATCAGCCGAAGCCCGAGCCCTCAGGTACGGAGATTTCAGAAGGCACCTTCACCATCGCCGGCACGCAGTCATGCCGAGGAGGAGAGACGACATCCATGAAATTGGTGACATACGCGATGGGGAACGTCGCTGGTGTGAAGTGTATTCTCGAATATGGAGTGTCCTTACGTCCCAACCTCTCGGGTCCGATTTCCAAATTCCCACCAATTACGGTGATGCGCTTCAATTCGAGAATGTTGAACTTAAGGTGACACTACGCAATACGGTTGAGCGCCGCTTCGTACAGCAAGTGGCATCAATACTTGGCTATGTGAAAGACTTTGATAGCCCTTCTCACACTCACTACCTTCGAAGAGATCACCCGCGTCCGAATGCCCGCCTCCGCCTTACCGACCTTCTTGGTGAAAGTCAGCGCCGACAGAATGTCCGAGGGGCTCCCCCGAGGTGGTGGAATTATGCCAATGTGGACCGGGTACCACACGCCTTTGAGCGGTTTTCGTGGCAACTGCACGAAGACTTGACGGATGAGCCGCGAAAGCAAAAAGAATTCATCGCATACGACGGCCTTGGTGATATCTTTGGTTGATTTTGCCACCATGCGCCCAGGCCGCTCCTAAGAGAGTGGTTGCTGTAGCCAAGGTGGTTAGGAAGGGTACCGATTCGGAATCTTCAGCATCCTTGACCTCTTCTCCAGCAACAGGCTCTACAATTTCGGGCATGATTTCGTAGATGAGGTGTACTTGGAGGTCATTTCCATCGTTAGCACTTGGGAGTTGTATTGCAACACTCCCTTGTAGGGCGTCTCCCAAAGAAATGATATCAAGGACAATATGAGGATAGGTTCCAAGTCCGTTTGAACCTTCTTCGAATTCAGCAGCTGCTTCCACAATCCAAGCAGTAACATTGAGTGTTGAATTTTCTAGATGGCTATCATCAATGTTGAGATTCCATGAAATTGTTCCAGAACTGGCCGTGGCCGGGGTCCAGCCAAAAGTTGTCGAGCCATCGCCCAGGGCGAGGTCATTGTTCGCTAGTGTGGTGAATTCATCAGCCAACGATGCTTCAGATGTTACACTTCCCGATTTCTTCATCGTTCCATTGAATACTACTGCAGGTGGCGCGTTTTGGCCGTATTTAGCGTTCCATCGGGCATCAATGGCTTCACTTCCAAACGGGTCTTGCGTTTCTCCAATTGCACGATGAATGTGATATTGTTCTATCAGCCCAGCATCTTGGACCTCATCCAATGCATGCTCGACGTCAACGCAATTCTCGCACCACGTCGCAGTATAAACTTCTACGACAGCAGGAAGGTCGGTGAGGTTTGACAGATCCGTAGTGGTGTTGTTAGCATCTGACCATTGACCACCGAACATCATACCTTTGTCGAGACTTTCGGCAGGCAATGCTGGGGCAACGGGGGCTGACAATGCGAAAAACATGAACGAGGCAAACACAACAAGAGCGCGGCGCATGAAGTGGCCAGCGAGGAAGAAGATATGAACCCGACTTCTAGATGGTTCATTCCTCAGCGCCTTCTTTGGAAGGAGATGGCCCAGAGTCTTCATCGGCTCCATCAAGTGTAAACATGCTACGAGCTTCAGGCAACTGGCCTGCAGTCACCTGAGACTGGATGTTCTTGAGTCGGTTGGTCAAGCCAGCAGGAGAGAGCTCCACGGCTTCTGCCACTCGGCCAAGGTTTCCGTGGCTCAGTCCAGCCAAGTCCAGGGCTGCGTACATGACACAACCAGCCACATAACCAATGGCTACATTGGCCAAAGGCCCTTCGACGGTAGGTTCATTCAACTCAGTCATGGTATTCCAGAAGTACCCAGTCACTGCATCAAGGTCGCTTGGCGAAAGTCTCTCGGAGAGGGCTCGGTCAAGGTTCTCTGCAACAATATCAAGTTGGTCAGCACGAAGAGCACCTCGAGCCATAACACGTGGCGCTGCAGCCCACCCTTGGCGACAACGGGCCTTGTAGGATTTGCTAATCGTAGATTTTGCATTTTTGAATTGAGCCTCGGAGATACCATATTCAGCCATGACAATCTGGTGGTTGAAAGCAGGAGTGTTGAGCCACTCATGGGAGAGTGAAGCGATGGCCAAGGCAATGATTTGGAGATTGTCTTGATGGCTTTCACCACGGACCCCTTTCTCCTTTCGGGTGATGGAGGTTTTTGGACAACTCAAAGCCGAATTCTCTCCAGAAGTGAGCGTCTTACGTACAGCTTCTTGGTCAGGAGTCAACTTTCGACATGCGGCATTGGCCAAATGAGTGGTGGCCCGTGCGACATTATCGCCAAACATACGAGCCATGGTTTGCTTCACTTCACGGCACATCGGGTCCTTTTCGCGCTGACTCGAGCGGTCAGCACGGCTCAAACGAATAAACACGCGGCGTTGAGACGAAGAAAGGCGGTTCCCAGAGTAATCGGTGCGGTCCCCAAAAGGATTCATGCGTCCCCCTTGAGCAGCATTTGGATTGTTTGCGAAGACATCCAAGGATTCGGTCTGGCGGGTGTCACCCAATCCAATTGAACTGTTGGTGTCAGCATCGGTGGTGTAATGCGGATCGACCAATCCACATCCATCACATACTCGCTCAGCTCGAGCTTGGTCAATCGTAAATTTTTTTCCACAGCATTCTTCACATTCCATATTTTCGCTCATTTTCGTTCACTTCCTCTAATACATGACCTCAAGGGGTTATAAAGAACGGGATTTCTTCCCCCGCCCAATCGCCCGCTCAACTTCAAGACATATTCATATTGCGGTAACCACTATATAAAAGTTGCGGCTTGACGGTAAAGCAACTTGACAGGATAAAAACTCTATGGGCTCAAAATAAAGGATATAGTCTCGAACAAATCCATCTCCGCCTCTCCGCCCTGAGCATCACTATCTTAAAACATGAATCCTTCAAGATAGAAGACATGCCCCTAAATCGGTAGTGTTTCATCTCGCCACCTTCAATAAGGGTCACCAACACCTTCTCTGCGGGGGAATCGGTCGTGGGAGATTATGCCATCACATCAGAGTTCATACCCCCGGGGCAAGGCGCTCCCGA
The DNA here is from genome assembly GCA_018662715.1 of Methanobacteriota archaeon. GTDB lineage: Archaea > Thermoplasmatota > Poseidoniia > Poseidoniales > Poseidoniaceae > Poseidonia. The sequence continues at coordinate 6,456 of JABJFP010000040.1, forward strand.
TTGGTTGTTTTCAGGCTTATCCGATTCCTTTGAGTCCAATATCATGACCGTACATCCAACCGAACAACATCGTAAGGCTACTCTCGACATGCTTGGTCAACAAGGCATGGTTGCCCAACCCCAAGAACATGTTACAATGAATCAACTTCTCAGGTTATTGCACGTAGATTTCCGCCTCCCTGTTCTGCTCGATGATGAAGCCTCATCGTTCATCGGGATTCACAGAATGTGTACAGATGCAGGTGAGAAGTACAAGTTTCCACTCCTTCACAGCGGCGAGCATGGCCCTTGGGGCATGAAGAAGACACAACGACTGGAAAGCCTTCATGCTCACTTGAGTTCGCTTCTTGACCCGTTCAGTTGGGAGAACAATCCTGGTCTTGAAACCTATGAAACCATCCTGCTTGCGTTTGAAAAGGAACACGGAGGTACGCTTCCAGTCTTGCTCCCAAAACACGTTTTACAAGCGCTTGATTCCGCCAAGACCGCTCCGTTTCATTTCTCCCACATTGATGGCATTATTATTCTCGACCATGCGCCAGACTTCACAGAGATGGAGCGGGCGATTCTGTGCTCTCTTTCTCGATTTACTCCTGTCCATCAGCTACTGAATCCTGGGTCATTTCGTCTCGGTTACCATGGTGCGTTCCTGGTTGATGAGTACCCTTGTACCCAAGAGACACTTCCTTCCTGGGTGCCTCCTCACGAGGTATGGGGCGGGGTCGCAGACTCTTGGAAATCTAGCATTGGGTTATCTAAAGACACTCAATTCACCAGAGTGGCGGTTGACGAAAGGGACCATATTGTAAATTCCACCATAGAATTGGTCAAGCACTTCCGTAGTTCATCTCAAGGTAGCATACTGATCGTTGATGGCTCGGCCAGAGACCGGCAGCATATTTGGGCACAATCGCTTGGCTCTCTTGGTATTCAATGGAATTCAAGTACCGAACTGTTGGAAGACCAACCCCTATTCCATGCTCTTCTCCAAGCATCTCGTTTGTCACAAGGCATGAGTGCATGGGGGATGAACGCGCTCCACTCCGTAATGGACTCCACCTCACTTCCGCTCAAAGAGGATATGTTCCCAGAACTTGTTCATCCAGCACAGGAAGAATGGCGACCTCGACCTCATCGAGAAGCCCTCCAAAGTATTGCCCAACAATTCCACGTCCTTGGTGGTCCAGGTGCGATTTCAAGATGGGTAGGGGCTCTTTCTCGTGCTAAACCTTCTGCCACAGATCGCAATCCAGAGCAACGAAGCCAGGACCTTGAGGAAACTCAATGGTGGCTATCATGTATGTTGCATGCTTGGAAGCCCTTGCTCATGGGCGAAGACATGCATATGTTACGATACGATGTTGAGGGGTGCAGTTCAGGAGAATTTCTTCCTCTTCCAGTATCGCCTAAAAACGGCCCTGGATGGATGGCACAATTTGTAAAATGGTTGGATTTTGAGGCTCTAGAACAGAGACAAGCCCCTTACAATCGTAGTCTAGGCACCTTCCATGCCATTTTAGAATCCATTCAAAAGGTTCAATCTTCAATGGCCCAATCAGGGCGTCATGTCCCGGTTGATGGAACTGAATTTATCGACCTTCTGACCTATATCGGCCAGGTCACCTCTCTTTCCCAAACCAAGATGAAAACCTCTGGAATTGAAGTACTCACGCCCAAGGAAGCATTGGGTCTCGAAGCCGATTTGATTATTTTTGCAGGCCTTGATGTGGATGCTTGGCCCATGAAAACCTCAGTTATACCTTGGTTGGATGCGAAAGCCCAACTTGAACTAGGAATGTTTCAAACAGATTTACTCATTCGCCAAGGCCGTCACCATCTACGCCATCTCCTCAATGCGGCTCCGTGCATCGTTATGTTTGATTCCAGCCCCGAAGATGGAGGGGGTCCAAGTGCCCCTTATGCAGAATGGTTGTCTGATGTACGACGCTCAGGTGAATGGGATAGCATGCGTGCTCCCCCCAGATTCTTGCCTGAAGATACCTATCAAGGAACATCAGGCTCAAGAAATTGGGAGTGGAAATCACGCGAACTCGGGCAGGGAAGTTGGTTAACGCCCGTATCATCATGGGCTGCAGAAGAAGCAGGAAAAACACGCCTAATTCGCAACGGGTACCTTCCGCGAGATGCCCGGCAACAACTCGGGATGGACCTCAAACAATCCATTCAACCTCGCGAGCAACTCATTCATCGACCAACACTAACTCATGCATTTGAAGGAGCTATTCAACATGACCGAAAACAGAGGCAACCTTCGTTGCGAGGACTCACTGAAGGCGCGACGCTTTCTTGGGATCATCGTTTCCACCTTCTCGGAGTAGATGCGTTGAGGTTACGCCCAGAGCACGCCTCAGCCAAAGCCCCTGGAGTCAGCGCAACACAGTGGCCACACCTTGGCCACAAAGATGCCAAGGTTGTCTCGCTTAGTGTTGACCCTCGTCCTCTCCCTGCTTACGCCCCAACGGGTATTTCCCTCAACAATCGCTTTGGCAGTATTGATGCTTCGCTGACTCGGAAGGTTTGGTCACCAAGTCGGCTTGAGAAGTGGCTTCATTGCCCAAGAAGTGCATGGATGAATCAGTTTTTGAACGCTAAAAACGAAGAAGAAGGCGTTTCCGAGGACGTTGATTTGAGAATTCGTGGAATCCTTGCTCACGAGGTTGAAGGGGCCCTCCTTTCAGGCCACGGCATCAATGTGAGCGGCGCGGACCTTGAGCGGATAGAACCCCTTCACCTCGGACCGATGGGAGATATAAGTGCAGGTTGGAACGTGATTCTTGAGCACCTCAACGAGCATGCACAATGGATGGGCAGGTACAACGCAGTTTCTGTTCACAGAACTCGCGACCTCATCGATGCCACTCCAGCAGAATGGAACGATTACCAAGAAACCGGGGAACAGATTCCTCCTGGGGGCCGTCTTTTCAGAATGTATCAATCCGATTTGACCCTTGAACATTCAGCACCAGTTGCCTGTGAATGGAAGACCCTTTCCGAAGGAACAAGCATCAATTTGGAAACAATTGACGAAGATGGTGAAGCGACCTCATTCGAGATGTTTGGATACGCAGACCGTGTTGACGTGGTCGTGTTGGATAAAGCCCAACGTGAGGCACTAACCAACCTAGGAATTTTAGACGAATCAAGTGAACATACGACGCCAGCACCTCTTGACGGTTCACCTTACGCTGCCAAACGTCTGGTCATCGTAAGAGATTTGAAAACCGTTCGCGGCCCACAAGTCAAGCAAAGAGGGCTGCGTCATCTTCGCTGCTTGTTTGAAGAATTGCAACTTGCATTGTATGCTAGGGCGTGGGAGATCGCTCACCCGGGAGACCGAGTTATCGGCGTCGGCGCAACAGAAATCGGTGAATTTACCGCACACTATGTTGAGTTGGATTCTGACATTGGCTCTGTGATGGATGAATTGCATTTAGGTGAGCCAACCAGTTATTTGCCCCTTCACTTCCCTCCAATGAGCGGGGAAGGTGTCCATCGCTCTCCGTTTAGGACATGGATGTATGAGCGATTAAAGGCCGCTCAACGCGGTGTACAAGCAGCCCACGACGGGCAAGTCAATCCAACTCCAGGCACGCATTGCAACTACTGCGTTCTGCGCCAATCATGCTCGGTATCGTCGTTCTCAGGGGGGTCATTCTGATGGTCAACTTCAACAACAGTCAGCGTCTTGGTCTTGATTTGGATAAGCATATTGCTTTGGACGCAGGAGCAGGCACAGGCAAGACGACCGTCATGGCTGAGCGATATGTTCAGCATTTGCTGGCCAACGACCAGCGTGCAACGCACATGACTCCTCCGGGGCCGCGCGTTCCACTTTCCGGACATGGTTCTTTACGGGCTCCGAAGAAAGAGCGAACAGAGATTGAAGATTGGAACGGGCTCTTACCATCCGAAGTTGTTGCCATCACGTTCACCAGGAAAGCTGCGGCTGAACTCAAGGCAAGAATACGCCACCGTCTTGCTCAAAGTCGGGCTCAGCCCCCGAAGGAAGAAGACGTTGAAGGAATATTTGATCCAAGACTTCGTGATGACGCCGATGTTGAAATGCTCCTTTCAAGCCTTGATGAGGCCCCCATCTCAACTATTGACGCCTTCCTTCATCGATTGGTACGGCCATACATTGACACCGTCACTCTCCATTCAGCAAGCGACCAAGTCCCCGAAGAGCGCGCACCACTCATGCTTCGTGATACGATGCATGCTGTTTGGCGAATACGGACAACGGACGACGCATCGGATGCTGGAGTACTCAGCCATCAACATGAATTCATTCAGTCTCGTAACAGATTGGTTACGCGATTAGGGGGGCAGGAGCCCGCAGAAGTGGTTCTCAATGGACTTCTCAACACCTCTCTCTTCGTTGAACAATCTCACCGCTCAATGATTCAACGCGCTCAAGATTTGGGACTCTCTTGGAATGGCCGAGGCCCTGCTCCGGTTTCGCTTCTATTGGACATGGTCGCGCAGCCCATCGCCTCAGAACTCCCTGGTTTCATCAATAGATTTGCCCCACTCTTACGCAACTGGGTAAGTCTGTTCCTGCCCCATACAGGGCAATGCAGCGAACCGATTGAAGAAGAACATGACACCGTTCTCACTCGCTTCAATCATCTTGCTCGTCTTGTCAGTACTCCAATTCCTGAACGGCCTGCGGACCAACTGGTGTGGATGTGGAAGGCTATGATTGGGATGGCTGGTTCATCTGCATTAAGCAAAACCCCTCCCACATTTTTCCCCCGAAACAATCTCCCCTCAACGGACAAATGGCAGGGCGGGTTGCTTGCAAAAGGAAAGGTAAAGGGCATGAAAGGAACCGACAAGGACGCATTATTCGCTAATAGTGTATCCTTACAAGGCGACCTGAAACAAGAATTGCAGTCACCCCTTGGCATTTTAATCCGGCTCTTGGCTGAATCGGCTTTCCTACTCAACCCCGGTGACGGCTATGATGGAATGCCTTTGGACTCTCCTCTTCGTTTGGTCCCCCTTCCTCCTTCCATCGGACCGACCCCTGTTGACGGAGGAACCTATGTTTCGGCAGATTTGCAGATGGAAATCCTGAGCGACCTCATCACCGTTCACCGCGGATGCCACCAAATACTTGCTCGTAGAAAGTCACTGGAAGGAATGCATGATTTCGATGACATTCAACGCTTTGCCGCAGATCTTCTTCTCGCCCGCTGCCCAGATGTTTGCCGTCACCGTTACCCTCCGGAGGTCATCGATGCATTGGACGGATTGGGCGATAATCCATGGAGTGACGAACACATCTCTCGGGCATTAACGTTGCTCAATGACCAATCCGAACTTCAAGATGACCTCCACCGACGGTTTGCAGTTTTGGGAGAACTACGGCGGCAATTCCGGGCGTTCATCATTGATGAATACCAGGACACTAACCCTTCGCATTACCGATTACTCGCGAGGCTGTGGGGACGGAGATCGCGCCATGCTGATGACCCCCCGCGACCTAAAGGGTACTGGGACCCGACGGTTTGCATTGTCGGAGACATGAAACAAAGCATCTATCGGTTCAGACAAGCAGAGGTCTCAGTCATGCGACGAGCGGTTGCTGCCGTACGAGATTGCAATAGAATTGAAGCCGATGAATCCAGTCTTCTTCATTTACGCAAAGATGGCGAAGGACGAGACCCGCGTCCGGTTGGCGCTGGAGGAGAAACTGGCTCGTACACCAATGAGCATGGGGCCGGGACTTCAGCCCCGCACAGCTATGTCTCTTATGCATGGGAAGATGGCGAGACCGCATCAACCATTACAGGTGAACGCCTTGAGCGAAGACAGGAAGGGCACATTGACCTCACCTCAAACCACCGAACCCGTCCTAATTTGATGGAATCTATGAACGATATCTTTGATGAGGTATTCTCACCACGTCATCACGCATTGCCCGGAGATTGGCATGCTGAAGCTCAGCGTTTACATCCCGCCAGAGTAACCGAAGAACAGGGCGTATTGGAGTGGCTTCTTCCCATTCAGGGGGCACTTCAACACGCCTCCTATGACCTAGATGTCCCGCTCAACACCTTTGAGAATCCAAATGCTTCCAACGTTCAACTCGAACATGAATTGCTTGCAACACGCCTTCATTCGTTGCTCAACGGAGAAGGTTCCCGCGTTTGGAATTCAGTTGAAGCAGTATGGGAAGAGGTAGCAGAGACAGGACCTGAGGTCCGTCCTGAGGATGTTATGATTTTGATCAACTCCCGCAGACATCTCCCCGACCTGCTTGAACGACTGCGTGCGCGAGGCATTCCAGTCATGGCTGACCGGCAAGGATTGTTGCTTATGCAACCCGTTGTTCAGCCATTGATGGCGGTGTTGGAACTTCTTGCACACCCATATTCCAGAAAAGCCGGTATTGAATTGGCTCGCTCCGCTGTTGTTGGAATGAATGAATCGCAAGTCCATGCTGCATTTTACCGGCTTGCTGATGAGCATACTGCATGGGACGCTCTTCTTGGACATGCACCGAACGATGCCATTGAAGCCCTTCTTCAGCACCTCCACCACCTCGCCTCTTTGGGGGCTATTTATGACGTGATGGATGCAGTACTCGACCATTCTGACCTTCTTGTTGCCTTTAGCGATGATTCCCAGCGTCAACATGCGGAGGCATGGCTTGGTATGATTCACAGCATCGGAAACGAAACCGGCCACTCAGTCACTGCAATTTACCGCCGTGTGAACGAATTGATCGGTCTTGAAAAGAGAGGTCCGCAAGCCATCAGTAAGCCGACCAAAGCAGCAGTACAAATTATGACGATACACGGTGCAAAGGGCCTTCAAGCCCCCGTTGTAGCAGTATCAGGCATCTTTACAGCGGGCATGGCAGATGTCACGACTTCGGTTAAGGACAATGTATTGGTTACGCCTCAAGTTGTTGCTGGAAGAATCCAACCTTGGCATGCTCACGAGCGTCCTGTTGACGGACTTTGGGCATTTGCAAGTGAGATGAACACGGCTCAAGACAAGGCAGAATTGAGAAGGAAATTCTATGTTGCACTCACC
>JABJFP010000274.1 GCA_018662715.1 Methanobacteriota archaeon
ATTGACGGTAGTTGGATAGGCTCCTCTGTAATTACGATTAATATACCCGGTTCGGTAAGCCACGGACATGGATGAGAGGGGTTACGATAGAGTAGCGTGCTCACTGCTAAGCAAACTGAGTATTTCTTTAGAAAATCACCTGTATCAAACAAAATTACAAGATAAGGGATATTACACAATGAGGGCAGCTATGTTCGAGCATAATGATATTGAATATTATATCTGTGCAGGTCGATGCGATCCAGAAGGTATTCCCTCAAACCAATTCGCAATTTCAATTGAAATGCGTGATACTTCGAAGGATTCAAAGGAGATTCTTGGACGAATCTTACCGAGGCTGGAAGAATCTGTAAACGGAGTTCAGTGGAATCCTCAGAAAGGGAAAAATCAATCACCCGAATTGTATTGGAGATATGAAATTCAAGAGCAAATGTTCAGAGAGCGAGAGAAGAAAATAATGGAAGATTGTGAATTGGCTATACAACTTGTGAGAGAATTATGCTAAATGGGTTTATCCGATTACCCACAACTTCACAACTGAGTTGGATAGGAATGTAGTTGGCCTGTTGCATTGCTAGGGACGAATAGGACGGGGGGGTTCTCGGTTGCCATTGCGATCGCATTGATGGTGCTGAGTCTTCCTATTGCGTAAGTATTGCATTCTTAATTCATCTCAATCGTTTCATGACCATGAGGGTGTGTCTAAAATTTTTGAATTGGTTCAACCATTGAATCTATCAACCAGTAAACCAGCCGGAAGATACGGGGTGATTGAATGACCGGTCAAACCAATGAGCCTTTACTGCTGCTTATTGACCTGCAAAAAGGGTTTGACCACCCAAAGTGGGGCGAACGAAACAATCCTGAGTTCGTCAGTAATGCGAAAAAAATCATCAGCCATTGGCGAGAAAGTAACCTCCCTCTTGTTCATGTACGGCACGCTTCAACCGAACCAGGAAGCCCGCTTGCTCCTCATGAGACAGGGCACGAGTTCTATGAATGGGCAATGCCGTTGGAAGATGAAACTGAGCTCGTCAAACAGGTCAACAGTTGCTTTATCGGTACGGGCCTTGAGGCGCTTCTCAAGAGTCGAGGGGTTGAGCAGTTGGTTGTTCTCGGACTGACAACGAACCATTGTGTCTCTACTACCGTTCGTATGGCTGGAAACTTTGGATTTGATGTGAAGTTGGTCGGAGATGCATGCGCAACCTTCCCCCGAACCTCCGCATCTGGAGTACACTATTCAGCCGACATCATTCATGAAACGGCGCTCGCAAGCCTTCACGGCGAATTCTGCACCGTAACGGATACAACTACCGTTATCAATGCTCAGTAATGCGTTTTGATGCGTTGGTTAACCGTAATCGCGACCGTGATTCAACGGGAGGGATGAAAAACCGGTGGGCCATGGGAAGGTCAATGGCCAATGTCCTCACTTTGGACGATGTCAACGTAGACGGCAAGACCGTTTTGTTGCGAGTCGACATCAACAGCCCGCTTGATCCTGCGACCAAGTCCTTTTTGGACGATACCCGAATCAAGGCGATTTTGCCAACGATCCAACGATTGGTAAAGGCCAAAGTCATCATCCTCGCCCACCAATCTCGCCCGGGAAAAAATGACTTTACCAGCACACTGGGCCATGCTCGCGAGTTGGGACGATTGCTTGGTCGTCCAGTAAAATGGATTGACGATATTCACGGTGACAAAGCAATGGCAGCAATTGAGTCTATGGAAAACGGGCAACTCTTGATGCTCAATAACGTCCGAATGGATGAAGAGGAACAATCCGTGAAGGATGACCCAATCGCATCTGCAGAGACCCAACTGGTGCAAAAACTAGCCAGCGTTGCTGACCTTTATGTGAACGATGCTTTCGCTTGTGCACATCGCTCAACTCCATCCATCGTTGGATTTTCAACCCTCATCCCCTGCGTTGCTGGTGAGTTGATGGGTAACGAGATCAAGAAGTTGGACATGGCTCTAGAGACACCTGTTCGACCTTGTTTAGCAGTCCTTGGGGGTGTCAAAGTTGACGATTCCATTCAGGTGGCTGATAACATGTTGCGGGGTGGAATTGCAGACGAATTGTGGCCAACTGGTGGTGTTGCGAACTTATTGCTTGACTTGGCTGGAATTGACATAGGAGATATCAATCGGGATTTCCTCAAGAACGAACTGGGTGATCATTGGAAGACGACCGTCGCCAAAGCACGAACGCTCATTGATGATTACGGGTCAAAAATTCACCTGCCCGTAGACGTGGCTGCGAACATCGAAGGAAACCGGGTCGACCTGAAAGTGAAGGACCTCCCCATTGAAGCACCACTCTTTGACCTTGGAATTGAATCGATTCTCTACCTTTCTGCTGCAATTAAGCGAGCAGGAACCATCGTACTCAACGGCCCTGCAGGAGTGTTTGAAATCACCGACTTTGCATTCGGAACAGTGGAGATGCTGAACGCTTGCGCTGAATCCCCCGGATATGCAGTCATGGGCGGGGGCCACACAGCGACCTTGGTTGCTAAGCGCGGTATCGCCCATAAAATGGGACACGTCTCCACCGGCGGAGGAGCATGTTTGGATTATATCGCAGGTCGACCACTTCCGGGGGTTGTGAGTTTGGAAAAGAGCGCCCTTGCTTTTTCCATGGACGTTACGACCACCGTTGATTCGGTGTGAGGAGCCACTGGGGAGATTCGAACTCCCGACCTTCTGATTACGAATCAGATGCTCTACCAGCTAAGCCACAGTGGCGGCGTTTCCACGGCTGAGCCAATCCAACATAAGGGGCTCGGTAAGAACACTAGCGTTCTTGAAGCATGACTCCGAGGAGAGGGCATGACCGATGCTTCCACCGTCCGATACCGCAACACGGTATTGTACGACCATGGTGGAAAGAAAGTCACGGGCGATGTCTTACTTCACCAAGACGGTTCGTGGTCTGCCTCCAACGGAGACGAGGATGTTGCCGAGGACATTGATGGTTCACAACGCTTGATTACCCGTAGTTTCCAAAATTGGCATACACATCTTGCCATGCAACTTAATGCCAGGGATTTCAGTGACGGCTACCCCCTTCACCGATGGCTCAATGAGGCCATTTTCCCTACCGAGGCCAGGATAACTCCCGATTATGTCCGAATGGGGTCGCGTTGTGCTGCTGCCGAGATGATCCGAACCGGAAGCACCTTTGCTGCAGACATGTACTTCTATCCTTCAGTAACTGGAGACGTCCTTACCGATGCCGGTCTTCGTGGGCTAATTGGTGGACCCGTCAGCGATGCTGCCTTACCAAGTCACGATGATGCAGCGTCCGCACTCAGTGAATTGGACGGACTCCTTGCCTCTAACAATGAGAACGATTTGGTTCAGTACGCTATCGCAACACACTCGGTGTATTTGTGCAGCGAGGATACCTTACGACGCGCCTCGGAACTGGCTGAAAAGCGAGCATCCCGACTTCACATTCATGTTAGCGAAACGCGAAAGGAAATTGCCGACTGTCACGAAAGAACAGGCATGTACCCGGTAGAATACCTGGACAGCATTGACTTCTTCCAACCTGGAACCATTTGTGCTCACGCGTCTTGGGTGAAGAAAAATGAAATCCGCTTGCTCAAACAACACAACGCAACTGCAGTGCATTGTCCATCCTCAAACATGAAACTGGCATGTGGAGGCACCCTTTCTCTCCCAGCATACGTTGAGGCTGGCGTAGACGTCCGCCTCGGAACTGATGGAGCTGCATCCTCTGGAAACGGCCTCAACATGCAAGGCGAAGCGCGACTTGCATCTCTTGTTCAACGCCACGACCACTGGGATTCGACAATCCTACCTGCTGTTGACACCATGGACTTGGCCACTAAGGGCAGCAAAGACTGGGCTGTTTGGAACCTAAATGATGTCAGAATGCGACCGAGAGGACGGTCTGATAATCGTCACTTGGCCAACCTCATCTTCAACGGAGCAGAATGTCTTGACCTCTGGGTAAACGGGCAGGCAGTACGGAGAGAGGGAACAACCCTCACGCTTGATGAAATGGCGATCTTGGATGAAATTGACGGCGCAGTAGCAACGTATTACGAAGGCGTAGAATAATCACTTCATCCGAGAATAGGCAAAGCCCGCAATCCCCAGAAGGAAGAAGAGGAAGTAAAACCCGAACGATGCGTGAAGATGCACTTCGTAATCGAGTACAACCTCTGAACTTGAAAGGGACGGTTCTCCGGGAAGAGTTCCCAATCCTGCGTAATAAATTCCTGGGGCAACGGTCCATTCCAATCCTTCCTCCCCGTTAGTACTTCCAGCAACAACATCGGAGTCGTTTGCAGTGCAACTGCTCCCTGTCTCAAATCCACCGAGAGTTCCTGAAGATTCACAACGCGACTTTTCATCTTCATCAACGATGACGACATAAATGTCTTCTCGGTCCCAGTTGAGTGTTAAATCAGCGGTGACAATGGCTCCCAGCGAATGTTCGGGAAGCGCTTCGTTAGAAAAAACAGTTTTTCCACCAGTCGTCACCACCTCGATACTCGTTGTACCATCAACGGTAAAACCCACGGTACCTGCAAGGACAAGGAGCAACGCCGCCCCCATCATTGAATATCCGATTCGTTCTTGGCGCTCCATAGACACACCTCATCATGCAAAGAAGAAGGCCATGCCAAGAATGGCAAAACAAGCCAAGGACATGACGCCTTCAAGCCAGTTGGTTTTTCCATCAGCAAGAATAGAGATTGTAATGAGAACGGAGCCAAAAGCAGCCACTGTTTCCAGCAGTCCAAACTCAAGAGGAAGCGGGACACCCAAAACCCAACCCCACAGAACCATAACCGGTGCGACGAAGAGAGCAATCTGAACACTGCTTCCAATAGCGATAGCGATGGAGAGGTCCATCTTGTCCTTACCAGCAACTATGACTGCCGTAAAATGCTCTGCGGCATTTCCAAAGAAGGGCACCAAAATGACACCAATGAAGAGTTCGGGAAGGTGCCACTTCTCGACAGTGGTTTCAAGACTGTGAACCAAAATATGGGCCATCCATCCAACAAGAATAGTGGCGAGAATAAGAAGAATCCATGCGTCTTTGATGCTGATTTCAGGTTCCTCATGTGCACCATGGCCACCTGATGAGAATTCATTGACGTGAGTTTTGAGTTGGAACAACAGCGAGCAACCGTAGATGAAAAGCAACACTAAAGCCGTGGCGTATGAGAGTTTCATGACGGCGTCTGATGTGCCTCCATTGTAATGGAAGGCGCTGGGAACAATAAGGGCGACAACCGCTAGAACCAGCAGTGCACCGTTCATTTGCCCGCTTTGATTTGAAAACGTTTGCTCGCTATGCTTGAGACCACCGTACAACATGGCCAAACCTAACACAAGCAAGAGGTTGCCCAAAATTGATCCGATAAGTGAGGCTTGCGTCACGGTAACCATGGTATCAACAACGTCTGGATTTTGAGATGCTGCATAGAGGGCCATGCCTGCGATGATCATCTCAACAGCATTGCCAAACGTCGCATTCAGTAAACCTCCTACTGCCTCTCCTGTTCGGAGAGCAATTTCTTCGGTAGCCTTGCCCATCAAGAACGCAAGTGGGGCAATCGCAATCATTGAGAAAACAAACGCCATCTGAAGTGAATGCTGGAAGTTGAAATACAACGTGATTGGGAGCGCTAATAGCAGCCAGTTCATTTTGTTGTTCTTCGGATTGAAGATATCGACAAGACGCTTGAACTGTGCTTCAGCAGCAACAGCAAGTTCCTCAACTG
>JABJFP010000275.1 GCA_018662715.1 Methanobacteriota archaeon
AATGTGCTCATCTTTGACGGAACCCACTTTCCTTGTCAGAGGTTATCGATGACATCTTGGTGAGCAACGGTGAACTCGCCAAACTACTCGTGGTGGAGAATCGGTCACGCCTAATCTAGAGGGCTTGAGTTGTATTATCGTCCGAAGACCAGGTCGGTCTTTACTCAAATCCCAATTAAAAGTTCGTCGAGCTTCTCAAGGACCTTACTGTGAAAATAGACCAAGTCATCAGAATCAAACTCAACTACATTCCACTATCCGACCATAGTGAATATGGTATGTAAATGAGTGAATTTCAACATTTACAAGGAGAGTCCAAATCAGCAGGTCGGATGTTTCTTTCTGTCTTCAGGTTCTTGACTTTCCCAATTGATCTCCCAGGAATTTACAACTGTGAAGGAGGTTGAAAAGTCATCTCCAAGGTTCTGGTTCGTAACTGTGAGAGTAAAATCATAACACCCATCTCCATCAAAGAACTTATTTGATTCAATGTATTCAAATCCCTCATTATCAATTGCAGTTCCGGAGAGTGTAATGAAACCAAATACTGGTGAACTTGCTGCACCTGAAAAGTCTGATGTCCAGCTAGCAACATCCCCATTCATATTAACATCGGGATGTGTGTATCCGCCAGAAGATTCCTTGGATACCGTGAGAGTAAACACTTGCTGTCCTGCAAAGGCTCTAATTTTACTGGTAGCCCCGGAAGACCCGCTTGCAGCATAACTGTGTTTTCCATCATCCATTTCTTTTTCACCGTCTGCAAACAGTCCAACAAAGGCTTCAACTCGAATACCTTCGTAAGTTGTGGATGCTCCATCACCGTTGTTATCCGTGGAGACATATGGTGTAAACTGAACACCACCATTCAGTGCTTGTCGTGACAGGTGCCGAGAATTGATGTCCAGCTGCACCTCATTCCCGTTGGAAGAGGTCGCGTGAATCGTGTACGTCTTCAAGACAGAACCATCAAAGTCCTCGGTATTTCCAGCAAAGAAGTCCTTTATTGGAACATTAATTCGCTTGAGGTTATTGCTCATGTCTTCTGAGGACTCCCATAGAACTTCACCATCGGATTCGATTTTGAGTTCTACGGATGTGAAACTCCCACGTATCGCGAAGTCTAGTTCATCATTATCCTCATCGATTGCCACATCTGTGATTGCAATGTTTGCATTTGATGGGAAGAGCATAACCAGTGCATAAGGGCCACCGGCAATAAGTAAGGCAACACCAATGCTTGCATACAACTTAGGCTTGTTCAATCCACCACGCATGCGGTCTGCTTGCACAATTGCTCCGATTCCAAGAACCAGAACAACACTGACAGCGAGGAATCCCCAGGCTCCGCCTTGTAGAGAAAGAATTGCCCCTAGGAGAATGACAACCCAACCACCAAGATTGAGTTTCATTGCAGTGTCGGGATTTCCTGCGGGTGAAGAAGATGAATCTGTTTTTGACTCAACTGGCTTTGGAAGCGCTTCTGCTTTCGTATCTGCTTTGACTGGAGCAGGAGACTCTTCTACGATTTCTGCATCTTTCACAGCATTTGCTTTGTCCAGTAATCCACCCATAGTACATCCCCGATATCTTCTCGTTACGGTGATGGGATTATGAAACCAACCCCTCTAAGTGTAAGGGAAGTTGTGTTTCTAAGGCGGCGTGTTAGAGGCCGGGAGCAGCATCACGCCATTCCGAATCGTCTTCTTCATTGTTCAAACGACGACGTCCAATGGCTGCACCAGCGAGGGCAATCATGGAGAGTGAGGGAACGACCTCAAAGCCAGGAAGGTAAACACCACGGACATACACCGTGATCATTTGAGATTCTGTGTTACATCCACTGTTTTGACATGCAAACTCTGATTCAGCGTAGAATTCGAGGACGTGATATGCGTCAGACCAACCTTGGGCCTTTGGAGTACGGACCATGATTCTGGCAGTCTCAGGAGCGGTGTTGGGCTCAATGGTTACGACAGTTTGAGGAAGGTTGACGGTAAATCCGGCTTCTTCCAGGGAGTCACGGGTGTTTTGTGTCACACCGATTTTCATACGATCTATCTGGTTACCGAAGTTGTAGACCTTGAACTGGAAGTTCTTGTCGGTCTTCGGCATAAGTTGGACAAAGGGCTCAACCGCTTCAACTTGAACGATGCTGAATTGCATGATGTTGATCAAAGCATTGACTTGAGATGAAGCTTGGTTGGGGGGTGGGAGATTGTTCAATTCTTGAACAGAGGCGGAAACAGTAAGTTGACGGGACTGCATTTGCATGTAGGGGTTTGCCCTAACGACGACTTGGAAGTCAACTTCCTGACCAGCACCAACATACATGTCACCGGGGGCCGCAGTTGCAAGCCCGTCGCTTGTGACTTGAATAGCCACCTTCTCAACGTATGCAGTTGGGTTGGAGACAGTACAGGTCGTGTATCCGGTCAATGTTGCGCCGGGTTTGACCTCGACTTGAATTTGACCGGGTGCACAGGTCATTGAAATAGCCGCACCGGAGACTTGCGCAGATGCAGGCACCGCAACAAGAAGGAGCGAAAAGAGGTAAATACTCATTAAAACTATGACGCGTTTGTATGCTGACATTGTCTCACCTAACAGTCCTTCCAACATACCCCACCTCATAACCGTTATGGGCAACTTGTGCGAAAAATGAATTTTCGTGTCCCCAATTGACATCTGTGGATGGGCCCGAAGGGAATTGAACCCCTGACCTCCCGGTTATGAGCCGGGTGCTCTAACCTACTAAGCTACAGGCCCTGGCCCGAGGGGCAACGGTAGGTGAAATGAACCTTCTGTCCAAACTCAATCAAAATGAGCAAGAGAGGATTGTGTTGGCTTTATCCATTCACGAACCTTCAACTCCATTTCGTCACGAATGGACTCGGGGACGAAAACCATTGAGCGCTCGTCAGGTTGAGCCAACGAACGAATCAATGCTGAATGTTCCGAAGCATCCCTCCCGTCTTCTAGTACAATCCCCTCGACATAAGGCAAATATCCTCTCTTACGAATGGTGGCTTGAATGACATCAAGTTCAGGATTGTATCCGGCTTCTTCAATGGCCTCCCGAAGGCGTGGAAGTATGATTTCACTCATCTCAATGGTTAGATCATCAATCCGTAAAGATTTGTGAAAGTCCTTGCGAGATAATAACCTCCTCGCATATCCGGATAGCGCTGCATCATCATGGCGCGCCCACCGAGGCAGTGCCACTTTGACGTGAGCATCGTTAAGCGAAGCGTATTGCAAGGCTGTGAGTTCAGGGTTCAGCAGCATTTGCTCAAGTTCTTCGGTTAGCGCCAATGAGCCCTCTTGTGCCAGAAGACGCGCCCTTTCGAGCATGTTCACCAAATAATTCTGAGTCAACATGTTGACTTTGTGGAAATATACTTGCTGATACATGTGATATCGAGTCACCAAATATGCTTCAATGGCTGGAAGACCCCACTGTTTGACGAATAATCCTCCATCGTCTCCAACGCGAAGAGCTCTCATGACTCTGGCGCTGTCAAAGCCACCGATTTGAGCCCCAGTATTGGCTTGGTCACGAATCATGTAATCCATACGGTCAACATCAACTTGGCTGCTTACGATTTCCTTCAAAAACTTAGGAATAGCAATCCCTTCAAATTCATCGCTACCGTCCATGATCGCAAAAAGGCGTTGAAGCCGTTGTTTACCAAGTACTTCCTCTACGACAATTCCAATAGCGGTTTCGTTGGATTCAAGCATGCGCCGGCCCCACGATTCATGAGAAGCAAACGTTGCATAAACTCTTGGTGTTTCCAAAAGGTGAGAGTAGGGTGGATGTCCAATATCATGGAGCAAAGCCGCCAGTTGAACCAACTCAGCATCTCCATCGCTGATGATTCCTGGGTGAGCCGTCTCAAGGTGATGGATGAAGCGGCCGGCGAGATGGTAGGCGCCGAGCGAGTGAGCAAACCTGTTATGGGTTGCAGCAGGAAATACATACTCACATGTTGAAAGTTGTTGAATCGAACGAAGCCTTTGAAACTCAGGCGTATCAATTATTTTCGCATGATGTGCGGGGACTAAAATATCCCTATGAATCTCGTCACGGATGACGCGGTCAGGTGCAGTCATATTGTGAAGGCCTCATCGCACCATGTTAAAGCAATTATCGGTGAAAACCTCCTTCTATTAGAATGAGAATGAATAAACACATGGTCCGTCTCCACGATACATGGCCGATGCAGTAAAGGGACTAATGGACCGCATCACCAATGAGGATCCTGAAACACGGGGTCAGCAACTTTGGGTGATGTTCGCACTTGCAATGTTCTTAGTAGCCACATTGAATTGGTATGCTTATGTGAGGGAGCCTGAAACCATTGAAATCAGTTCCCTGCTTGAATACAAAAATGAAGTAGTCAAAGTCGAAGGCACACTCATTTCATGGGTTGAGGACCCGTACTCTTCGGGAGATGACAGAATTGATGCAATTATTGACGATGGCACCGGAGTCGTAGAAGCTCGCTGGTACAGGCCAGGAGATATGCCCCCGATAGGAACCAATGTCACTGTTATGGGCGACGTCATTGAATATGACGGCAGAATATGGCTTCAGTCTCTTGGAGCTGGAGCATTTGAATTCTCTTCTTCCGATTATCCAGAGGTACAACAACTCGCACTAGCTGATGTTGCTAAAGACCCTGCTAAATACGCAGGAGAAGTGATTCAACTGACGGGCTTTATTGGTGAATCCATTAGTCCAGACAGCACGTTCACTTCTGCCTATCTTGGCGACCACCCTAATTATGGCAACTCAGAACACCAAATGCATTTGACCATTCGCTCAGCAACTGGAACTTGGATTGAAGTAACATCTAAGGTTGAAATCCAAGGAATCTTGTCATACCAACAACGTGACCTGCGTTGGAGCCTTCAAGTTCAGGGGACCGATATACTCGTGGACCGAGCCCACACCATTAACATCCCACAACTTGATTGGAGTGCAGAAGCAACTTGGAGTTACCAGGCTGGACAGACCATCGACATGTCAGGCATGCTCCTCACAGGTGAAGGCGACTGGAGATTGATAGGTCCAAACAACAGAGAGATTTGCTTGGTACCTAGCGATGAGGACAGGGCCAATGAAGAGGCTTCTTCCATGGACGGCACCATCCAAACAGTTCGTGGACGATTGCTGTGGTCTACAGCATCTTCAGGCTGGTGCATTGACGCCAATGAAGGAACTTCGCCACAACTTGTCAATCCAGAAACACCAATGAATCTCCTCGCCATGTTATCAGCAAATCCTGTAGGTATGGTTGCAGACCCTAGTGCAACCTATAC
>JABJFP010000276.1 GCA_018662715.1 Methanobacteriota archaeon
TCTCCTTTCTCATTTCTACGACCTTTTGCTTGACCAATCAATTCTCTGAGTTGGGCTTGGATGGTATCTCGCTTTGCTTTGTGCAGATTGCGTTCTGCGTGAATTGCATCAAGTTCGGCTTTCATCAGATCAAGCTTCTTCTTGTGCTCGCGATATTGTTCCTGAACAGCGTTCCTCTTTTGTGCGACAGCCTTACCCTGTTCACGTTGAGAATTACGATTCTCACGCATCTTGCGGACCTTGCCCTCCATCGACTGGAGTTGGTCAAGAAGTTCTGCATCAGGGTTGGGTTGCCCATCATCTCTCTGCCCGCGCATGCGCTGACCACTTGGTTGTGCATTTCAAGCCTATGGATTGATAGAACAATTCATTGGGGTCAAAACGGACCGCCAAAGATGTTGTAGATGAACAGGAAAAACGAGGCAAATAAGCCAAATCCACCAAAGATGTAGGCAACGAATGAGCCTGTTGTACGCAACCATTGACGGAATTCCGACCGAACACGTACGTTGATTTGTCGGCCAAGCAACAATTCACCATTGGTTTCCTCCAACCGGACCGAGACAGTAGCGTCTCCGTGAGTAATCGGAATGAGAGTTTGCCATGAAACAGTGCTATCTTTGAGCAATCCCGACATCTTCCCCAAGACATCTTCGTTCCCTTTTGCGGCGAGCGGTAAAGCCTCACTTGACCACCAATACTTCTGACCAGGTTCAAGACGGTAAGTCAGCGCCAAATCTTTTGGTAGGAAATTCGGGGTTTGAATGCGAAACACCACTGTTCGTGTTTCATTGGACAAATTATGGAATAGAGTGAAGAGATTCGCCTTTTCTGTGACGACGTTTTCCATGTCTACTTCAAAAATAAGGTCCTTCATAGCCGGGGAGCGTCCTGATTCAAGATCTTGTTTCAATCGGTCTACCATCCTGAAGAAGGCCGGGCAGGTTTGAGAGATAATTCCAATGAGAACGAGCCATGTTTCTAAGGTGAACACTGGATGTGAAAAGACGAAATCCATTCCCTTTTTGTTGAGGATTTCACTCAGTTCGGATTCGAGGGTTTTTCTGTCCAGGCCCGTTGCGTGCCGATAGAGGGTCATGAGAAACTTTTCATGGGCAAAATGTGAATTGATATTCCCCTTGAACCCCGTTTCAATTTCTTTGATGTAGTCATCGTATTGGGAACGTAGAAGTGGGTCCATGTGGGTCTTCAAAAGGTCATTGAATACCATGTTCAATGTAGAAGGGTGTACTGGAGGTGAATATGCAGAAAGAAGACCAGTTCGGTCAACCATGTTAAACGGAGTGGAGCGAGTTGGTAAATGCTGACCTACAGAGAGTATCAGGAAAGCGGTAGAGGCTAGTAGGAAGAGCGTTCCATAAAGCGATGCGCTCTCAAAGTAAAGCACCATCAGAAGCATAACAGCAGAAGAGATCGCAAAAATCAACGAACGGGTGTGATGTGACATCGAACTTTCAAGTTGATACAGTAGTCCGTCATATCCATGCAGTGATTGTACGGAACGATGTTCGTTGTTTGAAGCATCTACTTGCTTGTGAAATTCAAGTAAAGATATTCCAACACGATAGCGATGGAAGCCTACGGCAAGGATAAAACCAAGAACGACGACAAATGAAAGGCTCGCCATTGCAGTTGAAAAGGTCATACCTAGATTTGGCTCAATGTTCTCCGCCCACCAGGATGGCGATTCTTGGGAAAATGCCCATGTTGCAAAGTATGTAAACGTTGCAAAAGCAGGTAGGAACATAATCAGACGCAATCCTGAACTTACGATTTGGCGATCAATAGCGTGGATGATTGATTCTGCTGGACGGAAGCCAAAGCGGCCCTTTGAAGATGGCTCCTCTTCGGTTTCGACCAGGGCAAGAGCGTCCTCTCCATCCTCTGCCATGAGGTGGGTTGAGTAATCCCTACTCTAAAGTGTTCACACCTATTCTATTGATAACTGAACAAATATCGCTTTTGACCATTCTTCCGAGAGCATCAGTTGTTTCCCATCAACAATCAATTGGCCCTCACCGTTGCGGACGACCGTTGAACCAACGGTGAAACCATTTGATTCAAAACCTGTAATGATATTTTTAGGAAGCAGAAAAGCCAATACTAAACCGGTTTGATTTTCTCTTAACAAGTCAAGAGATAATGAGGTTGAATGGAGTGCTAGCCTCTCTTCTATATCTTTGGTAGGGACTGGAATAGGCCGGCCACTGGGGTCAACCATTACGCCGCCCATCAACCGCGAAAGCGCAACTTCAAGGTCGTCATCAATCGCATGCTCAAGGCGACAGGCTGTTTCGTGAGCATTCCCCTCATATGGAAGGAGTTCAAGCAATACCTCGGCAAGACGGTGCCTTCGTTTCATTTTTTGACCGTGGACCAGTCCAGATTCGGTTAAACTCGCCCCTTTGTAAGGAATATATTCCAAATATCCACGGGCTGCGAGTCGTTGAATCATTTCAGTAGCGGAAGCAGGTGCGACACCGAGACGAGAGGCAAGGTCTCCTGTCCGGACCCGTTGAAGCGGGTCATGTTCGTAAAACTCATACATGGTTTCCAAGTATTCATCCTCAAACTCTTGAAAATGACCGACCATATTCATGCCTCCTGTGATGGTCACTTGCGGTCCTTTGCTTTGAAAACTTTGGTACAGGCGGGACAACGTACTGAACCTTCATATGAACTCGGGATCCGAAGTGTTTGAGCGCAATCTGGACATGAAATTTCGACCTTTCCATCCTTAGGGGCCTGTGGCTTGGAAGGTTCCGAAACGGACTTTGCTGGCGTTGGTTCAGGGCGTTCTTCCTCCACTTCTGACTCAACATTTCCTTTGACTGTAAATTTATTTGAGCAGTCTGGGCACCCAACTGAGCCAGAATAATCAGATGGGACACGAAGCCGGCGGTCACATTTCGGACATTGGACTTCCACCTTTTCTTGATCGTTGCGAGAACTGGTGGACGTGGAAGGTTTTGTTGATGCAGAAGAGGTGTCCGTTTCAGTCGGAGATTCTTCACGGTTTATTCGTAGTCTTAATGCAAGAGCAATCACTGTTCCTGCGACGATTCCCCAAACCACTGCACCCCAGGGTAGAGAATCGGATTCTTCGGTAGGAGAGTCTCCCGAAACAAAGGATTCCTGAACGGTAACAAGTTCTCCATCGATAGACCAAACGGCATGTATGACCACATTTGAGCCCTTGGGCCATACCAAGTCAATTTCCATTTCTGATGATTGTGATGTCCCCCAAGAGGGAGAAGTTACGGTGGCGAGAATTTCATCATACGCGTCCTTCAAAATAACATCTCCAACACTTGAAGAGGTCGGACCGGATTGCCAGAGGGTCAATCGTATTGTGGCTGAGTCCCCTTGCGTTGGGAGGATCGGAGAGGGAATTGGGTCGAGCTCAATCCAGAAATTTGTTCGTTCCGAAGGTAAGGATGCCGTTGTTGAAAGGGCACCGGGACCGATTGTCCAATCTGTTGAAGATACCTTTAGAACGATTTTTTCAGCCGTAATGTGACCAAATGTAAAGGATTCAGTGTGCGTTCCTTGTTCCAACGTACGAGTGTATTCGTAGAGATACACTGTAGCCTCAGCAGTTTCATATCCTAACTGGACCTGCACATCACGGGGTTTACCCTCATCCAAATCGAAGCTAATTTCGAAACTAACTCCGGATTCTTGTGTCCAAGTGATGTCGTCAATGCCCAGTCCAATGGATTGCTGTTCGTTAACTGGCAGGGTGAAATCTCCTCCATAAACGCCCTCTAGGCTACCATCATCACTCTCTAAGGACCATTGCAGTGAATGCTCCCCTGATTGAAGGAAGGGGAAACTCGATGAAACTTCACCGGCCTCTCCAGAATCTAAAACAACCCATTCGCCAGCAGATGGTTGAGTTCCCGCCACAGCATTCTGGTCGATCAAAACCATTCGCACTCTACCTTCAAGGTCACCTACGTTTCGAATAAGCATGTTTGCGCGTAGTGCATCCCCTTGATGCCAAGGACCCCCTGTTAGAGATGGTGTTGTGGAACCCGCCGAAGCAAAAGACGCAGATTCCATTTCCACGGTGAGTTCATGGGGAAGTGTTGAGGAGGCCGATATCCTACCGTCTTGGAGAACACACTCAATCGTAACCGGCTTTGCAGTCATGTTAAACTGCCAAAGAAGGAACGTGCCCGATGGGACTGCCGATGAGGTATTCAGCAGGATTTGACTCGGGGAACTGCACTGAATGTTACCAGCAAAATCTACATCCCCTGAGTTGGTAACATTGAGCTCGAAGATCAAGTCCTCGCCAGCATTAATTTCCCCAGCGTTTGAAGAAAGAGATGTTGTAAGGATTGGAAGAGGTGGAGGTAGAATCATCAGGCTACCGTTTTGAATGTGAGATTCCTGAGGTTCACCCAACGTCCCGTTCAGAGAGAATGACCAACTCATAGCACCCTCAACCACCCTTAGTGATGAGTTTGCGGTAGCATATGACGAAGACATGGCTTCCACATTCATGTCCTGAATGAGAACAGATTCATTTTGCCCACCATTTTCAATGTGAACCTCAACCGAGCCAGACCAATTCACATCGCCTTGGTTGATGACCGGCAATTGGAGTTGAATAAAATCCCCATCGTGGACTGAGAGGTTCCCCGTTGGGATGCCTAAGGAATCAACACCTTGAGAAAGCAAACTTCCAGGGGCACCTAGACCAACTGAAAGAGGTCTTAGCCGCTGGACGGTGCGAGTTAGATTTACGGATTGCGTACCTGTTTCCACCCCAATCTCTCCACTTAATTCAACGTGGACCAAACTGTAGCCAAATTCCATTGAAGTCAAAAATACTGTCACATTCTGCTGCTCGAAGGAGGTAAGACTCAGGCTTTGACTTGGAAGGGTTTGAAGAATAACTCCCTCTAATGTGGTCACTGTTACATTGAGGTCTACCTCGGAAGGACCTCCATCAGTTTCGTGAACCTCTACTGTGAACGAGTGATTTGCAGATGAAAATGTTTCGAAATCCGTTAGCCCAAAACTGTTGACGTCCATGACACCTGCCCCGGCAACGGCGTGTGCTGATGGGGTAAGGGAGACAAGAAAGAGTGCAACGATGAGGAGGGGAACTCGCCTCTTCACTGCCACATCGCCCCCGGCCATGGTGGTGGTTGTTTGAAGGGGTTCTTCACCTTCACGCCGAAAGATGTTGTGAGGGCATCTTTATTCAACATTGAACGACCCCCCACATTCAATGCAGGACGAGCGTTTGCTGGAAGTCGCGCCCGAAGTGTTGATTCGGGCCATCCTTCACCGAAGGGAAAGGCTTGCCGAAATGATTCCAAAGCAACTCAACGCACGCAAAGATGAGAAGGAAACTGCTGAAGCATTAGCCAGAGATGCAAAACAACGAAGGGACCTGCAAAAATCTGAGCTTGAAGCCTTTTCAAACCAACTCAAGTCCCTTGACGAGGGTACTTCCGAGCATCAAGAACTCCTTGCTCAACGTGAACAGTTCATTGAAAATGCCGAAAAGTCAGAACATGAATACCTTGAGAATGAGTTGTTCCGACGAAGAAGTGACTCACGAACCAAGCGACTCACCATGGCGTTGAACGACTGTCAACGCTCGATTGAGTATTGGGAATTAGTCTTGGAACAAGGATTTGACCATTTGCTCAGTGATGCGCGACGAGTGAAAGAAGGAGGAGCGTCCAGTTATGCTCTTGCACGAAAAAAGAAGACAAACGGAGGGGCTCAACATGAGTCGTGAAATTTGCCCTCATACTGGATTTTCTGCTGCACAGCAGAAACAGTGGCCTTTGTTGCATTCACACCAACTGGGAACACTGGAACTTGGAGACATCAATTCCATTGGCCAAGACTACTTGAAAGGGCTATCTAATGAGATAAAGGCCTCCATAAGCACCTCTCGGATGAGTCAACAAGAGACAAAGGCCAGGGACCGAATCTATCAACATCTGAAGCGGAATATTGAGAGAAAACTCAACGGAAGTCAACTTCATGCCTTTGGATCAACCCAGTCACGTACGTCATTAGGTGTCGGAGATTTGGACTTATGCTTGGTCGTTGATGCTCCGTCACCTCGTAAAATATTGAATAAAGTTCGAAACATCTTGAGCAGTTTAGAAATGACTGAAATCGAAGTGATTGGTCGAGCGAAAGTGCCGATCATTAAATTCAAAGACCCAGAAACTGGACTTCCTATTGATATCTCTGTCAACAATGAACTTGCATTGTACAATACTGAACTTATTCGTGCTTATGCCGACACACATCCCATGGTGAGGAACGGTGTGCTTTCCATAAAGTACTGGGCATCCTCAAGAGCGATTAATCAAGCATTCATGGGCACACTATCATCGTATGCGTGGACTCTTCTTGCCATTGGAAGCATGCAGACTGACCCGCATATTAAACTCCCAAATCTGCAGAACGATGCTATTCCAAATATCCTCAAGCTCGATGATGATTACAACGTAGGGTTTCACTCTGAACCTCCATCGCCTTGGGAGCCAACCTTGGACCATGCATCCTGCTTTGTTTCGTTTATCAAGCGTATGGTATTTGATTGGCCGTTTGAGCATGATGTTGTTTCAATCCGAAATGGAGGCACCATTCCCCGAATCGAAAAAAGTTGGGAAGAAGGGGAACCTGATGCATGGACATTGGTACCGGACCACCTTGACCGTAGGCTCGGAGAGCATAGCATGCCAATAGAGGACCCGTTTTCGCTTAATCATGACCTGAGCCGAGTGCTGAGGCCATCGGGCTACCTAACCATCCGAGAAGAAGTGCTCAAGGCATGGGTCGGCATGCTCAATGGCGCCCCTTGGGCTGAACTCAGCAAAAAAGAAGCGACTACTGAGATTCAGCAATTTGACCTCTTTGAGGATTTACGAAACTTACCGATGGATAGGATTAACGCTCTCCATCAAGAAACCATTGACCAACTCACAAGGTCAGAGGAAGATGGAGTAAGGTTGAGTTCTCAACGCCGCTCCATAGGCCAAGCCATCCAATTTGCATTAGGAAAGCGGGATACGCCGCCCGAGGGGGCAATCGAAGATGATGAACTGGTATCTACGGAAATCAGCGAATCCAAATCCCAACTTGACGAACTGATTTTGAAGCGAGATGAACTGGTCAGTAAGATCGTCATCTCATCTCCAAAAATTTCTGAAACACTTCGGCAAACATTTGGCCGGATTACAGAGCAGTTGGACGTTATGAACATTCCACTTCTTGAGCGGGAACAAGAATTGGCTTCACTCTTCTTTGAACTTCAAGAGATGTATCCGATTGGAAAAGAAGTTGACCGACTGAATAGGGAAATTCACTACATCAAGAAACCCCTACACGGCAACATAAAACACCTCAACAAATCTGAGAAGAAAGTCAAACGAAAGATTCGCTCAAACCGCAAGAATACAAAGTC
Organism: Methanobacteriota archaeon; assembly: GCA_018662715.1. Taxonomy (GTDB): domain Archaea; phylum Thermoplasmatota; class Poseidoniia; order Poseidoniales; family Poseidoniaceae; genus Poseidonia. Next base: position 7,472 of record JABJFP010000276.1, read on the forward strand.
CCTTCGACGAGAAAAAGGGCGGCTTGAGTCCTGGATACGGATTAAAAATGGAAGTAAGAAA
>JABJFP010000277.1 GCA_018662715.1 Methanobacteriota archaeon
CAAGATAATTTACGAAGGCTTCATTCTGGTCCAATACACCATCATGGTTGATATCATAGCCATCACCGTCAGGGTTCTCAAACGCATCGGAACCGTTGAGAGGGTTGACACCCAATCGACTTGGGTCCCAAGAACACAGACCCTTTGACTCCCAACCATCAGGCAACGTATCCCCGTCGGAGTCAATAGCATTCGGATCCGCAACGGCCCATTGTTCAACACTCTCAGGAGATTCACCATAGAGTTCCAAGAGTTCACCTGCCAGGCCCATATTTCTTACAATGGACCATTCATATTCACAGAGATTAGGTAGCCCATCGCCATCTGCATCCCAATTTGCATCATCAGCGCGCAATGGGTCAAGACTCCAGTTATTCCCGCCGGTAAATGTCATGCCAACCCAGCGACGATGTTCAATTTCCCATCCATCGGGCATACCGTCGCCATCGGAATCTGGGTTTGTAGGGTCCGTCCCTGAATCAACATTGGCTATGTTGAGGTAGGTTGCATTGGCGGCCTGCCCTGCCGCATCATCACAAACATAAACGAGTTGAACCGTATAGTGGCACCACAAATTACTGCTTTCGTAAAAGAAACCGAAGTATTCTGCACCGTCTTTGACCCCATCCCCGTCAGTATCACCAAGAGAGGGTGTTGTCGAGTTGTAGCCATCCGGGGTCGTCTTGACATATCGGAATTCATCAAGGTTGGTCCACAAACGGTCAAGGGAAAAGTCTCCAGATTGGTCCAAATCAATCCCATCACCGTCTGTGTCATAGTAAGCATCCCACGGGTCAGTAGGGTCCAATCCATTGACGACTTCCCATCCATCAGGCATGCCGTCAGCATCGGAATCGTTGGCTCCAGGGTCAATCAATTGCAAGTTAGCAAATCTTCCTGGCGAAGCCCCACCATATGCGGTTGTGTTCCCGTCAACATCCAGGCTGGCTAAGGTTGTAATTTGACCTGGAAGTCGTGTTTGATCTTGTTGTCCATAGACGGCCAAGTAATCACCAGCAATGGCCCACATCCCCCAGTTTGAACCGACGAGAATTTCATCTCCAGTAGGTAAAATTGCATAAATATCATTGGTTTCTTGAGACAGTTTTCCGTCAATTCCCGGGTGGACCAAGAGACCACCATGGTCGATTGTACCTGTGACCAAATCCATCTTATGGACTCCCGAAGGGGTTCCAAACCAAAGGGCTTGGGCGTTTTCACTCGATGGTCCATCAAGGGCCATGTCCCGAACTTCGGCCGGATTATCTGTCACTCCGATTGGAAGACCGTGTAGTTGACTGTAGGACGAGGTGATTGGTGTGCTCTCTGTCGTGAAGAAGAACTGCCATTCTGCAACGGCTTCATCACGAGCAGACGCTGTTTCAACCGTCATCAACCCTCGGTCGGTTCCAACGAAAAGCGTGTAAGTAGAACCGCCGGCAGCACCGTGTTGAATCACGGTGACAGATGCGTTTGAAATTTCGAGAGCATCTCGCAAACCAGCGCCAAGGTCGTATGTCGTTACAATTGATGCATCGGAACCAATTTCCAAAACTGCACCTGCTCCTGCATGACCAAGGGCAATTATGTGCTGATTCCCATCCATCCCAGAGAGTTGAGTGATTGCACTTGTCTCGCCAATCATGCTCCATTCCCAAGATGATAGCGGCCCAAGTGAACCATCGGCGAGCAAGGGGCTAACAGCCACTCCAACACTTGTTGAAAGTGCGAGTGCAAACGGTTCGTCGTCACTGAAAATCAGCGTTCCATCATGTGCCTCAACACCTTGGGGTAACCATTGATGCAGACTTGTTTGCTGGATGGTGTTGAGAACGGTCACACCGTACTTTGTCATGACATAGAGGTTTTCACCGTCTTCGTCAAGGGAACGTACATCGTAGTGGTTGATAGCCATGGCATCCTCTTCAGCGTCGTAAACGAGAGGGTGAACGATGAATTCGTCATCACTGTTCATGACTCCAGTAGATTTTAACCCAGGGTAGACGGTATTTCCGTCGTCGTAATGAACAAGATACTCTTCTAGCGTCGACAATGCCTCACCCAATTCAAGGGCAGTAAATGTTCGGGCAAGGTCGGGAGTAACGGCTCCGTCACGATTGGAGTCCCAACCGTCCAAGTCCGGATCGTCAAGTGCATTGGTCCGATTAAGAGGGCTCAAACCAAAGTGTGCTTCCCAGCCATCTGGGATTCCATCGCCGAATGAAGGATACAAATTACGAACAGAGAATCCATCCCAGTGGTATCGGTCGGAATCATCCAAAAGTGGGTCAGTCCCTAGCCAAAGGTCTTCTCCAATTGGAGAAGTTGAATTTGTAGTACATGCCGGGAGAATGTTGTGAAACGTAGCGTTAGCACCCGAGGGAAGGAACGGCCAGTTCTTCAGTGGAGAACCGCCTGGAAGTGTTGCATGACACCACAAACCATCAAGTTCGGTTGTGAAACTGGACGGAGTTCCAAACGCGTATTCCTCTGGAGCAGTGAATCGCTCTGCAAGGCTTAGCGTCCCGTCCCGGTCAACATCGAAGCCATCGTTATCCCCGTCTGAAGTCAAATCACTCCCGTTAAGCGGATTGTAGGAGCCGCAATCGTAACGAAGGGTAGTTTCATCAAATCCACCTATTCTCTGACACATGTATGCCTCAAAGCCGTCAGGCATTCCGTCTCCGTCTGTATCCGACATACGAGGGTCAAGGTAGGTTCGTTCGTTGTTTTCATCCAAAATCCCCGTCAACCCTCTCGGGAATCCAGACTCGGTACAATTCGCAGGATAAGGCCAACAGAATTCTTCTGTGTTGTTCAACCCGTCTCGGTCGAAATCCATAGATGCATCTGACGCGTTGTCTTTGTCCATGCCTTGCATAATAACACTTCGCCCATCCACTGCAGTCCAGTTCATCCATTCTTCAAACAAGGTCTCATGGACATCCGGAATCATGTCACCGTCGGTATCTGTGTTGGGAGGGGGCGTCTGTGTCGTGTCATCCGGGTGAACGTTTGCAACGCTAGAGATGGATGGGAATTGAGACATGAAAAGAAGGCTCGAAATCACTGCCAAGGTCGTGAGAAGGGTTGTTTGACTTCTTCGCATTGAATCACCCGCTGCAAAGCATACGCTTCGCTACAAGTTCACCTTGGAAAGATTGCTTATGAGGATGATGGAACAATGTTCATACAAATCTCATTTACCGCCACCTCCGAATCATATGAAAACAGCACATTCCCAATGTGATTAATCGGTGTATTCAAGTTCCTTCCGCGCAGGGTCATCAGCATTCACATGCCGATGACCATCACTCACCTTGGTACCGGAAGCAGGGGCAACGCCACGCTTCTTGAAACTCCAAAGGTGAAGGTGCTCGTTGACCAAGGGTTCAGCGGCACGCAGTTAGCCAAACGCCTTGCACGGCTAAATCTCGAACCAACCGATATTGATTGTTTACTGATTTCACACCATCATGGAGACCATGGAGGTGGCGCTGTCGTTTGTCAGAACAAGTGGGAGTTGCGTGTATTAGCAAATGAACGAACCGCACTTGAACTCGGGCTCAAGCCCGAACTAACCACGTTTTTTTCATCACTAGACATCGTACACATTGGTGATGACCTCGCAGTACTGCCCGTGCCAGTCCCACATGACGGGTCGGATAACGTCGCCTTCGTCGCAAGTCATGCTGGAGAGCGAGCTGCTATCATTACTGACCTCGGTTCCTGGACCGATGAACTCATCGCTCATGTACGAGGTTGCGAACACATTTCTATCGAAGCGAATTACGACCATAACCGGTTGGTTTCCGGACCTTATCCTTACTCGCTAAAGGATAGAATAACCGGTCGCGGAGGTCACTTGTCAAACGATCAAACTGGCCAATTTTTGGCGGAAGTATGCACGGAGTCAACCCGTAGCATTACGCTGACACATTTGAGTGAAAAGAACAACCAACCCCACATTGCTGAATCAACGGTCCTGTACTACATTGACGAAGTGTTCAATGGGGACCTCACGATATCCCTACAAGCTGGCCCGGATTTTTCCCACTATGTTGGAAAAGACATAGAATCCGACGCAACAGTGAATGCCGAAAAACAAGTCACCAACTGACGGTTTGGTATGAAAATAAGGTCAATGGCTAAATGATACCTCATCGTGTCATCAATCGTGAACCGCCAAGCCGCCGCTTTACGCTCTCCTCGCCTACGTCGCGAAGAGCAAGCCGTAAGCGAGGTTTTGGGAGTCGTCATGCTCCTTGCCATGGTCATTACAATCATGGGTGGTGTCTGGATATTCCTCAACCCATACCTCTCCGATTTTGAGGACAATACCAATTGGAAATCGGCGACAGGCATCGCCGACCGAATTGAGGACAGGGTCGAAGTAGCCGGAAATGCGCCTGAAGGAACCGGATTCAGAAACACGTTAGCAATGCAGTCCACCTCTATTCTCACCGTCCAAAACATAGAACATTGGACTATTTCTGCTGATTTTACTTCACAGGAGAGCATCGAAATTCGTAAAGTTAACGACACAGTCATCTCAATTACTGCTGCAAATGAGTCTGCGAGAAGTATGACCATACAGTCTCCGACGACAATCGTTGAACGAACCGTACCTACAACCTCTCAGGAAGTGTACATCAATCATAACGCATCTCATCCTCATTGGATGATTATCACCGTTTATGGCGAACAAGGTTCAGCCCTGCATCGCACAGTATATGTCTCGTTGTCAGGGATTCAAGTAACAACTTCGCTTGGCCAAGGCACGCATGAAATAGTGATGATGAACAATGCTCGTGCGGAACGATTCCCCAACGGTGCATGGGATGTTACAGCTATGCCATTGGTTGAATTTGACCGCATGGCAAATGATGAACTGCGTTTGTCAATCCTGCTAACAGATGTCACTGGAAACGGCTCGATTGGTAGTGGAACGAACATTGGGATGGAGTTCGTATCGCTTGGCCCC
>JABJFP010000278.1 GCA_018662715.1 Methanobacteriota archaeon
CGGTCATTAGCCTGTGCATTGTTCGGGACTGTAATGTACACATCAAAACTCGTGCTTCCTCCTGCGTTAAGAACAACAGGCGGTCCGGTCGGTTGTTCGATAATCCATTGTCCTTGTTCCTCAACGATGATGCTTATTTCAAAGATATCTTGCCTTGTGGCGTTATTCCAAATGTTATATGTCAATTTTACTTCGTCACCAGCATCAACAAACATTCGGTCCATCTTCATTGACTCCACCAAATCCACTGAAGCGTCGCTTACCATCGATGCTGCTATGTCTATTGTCTCTGTTACCGTTCTTGTTGTGTCGTTTTGTGCACGCATAGTGAAATCAAAAGAAACGACAGTATCCGGAGCAACACCTGCTGGAACCGTCATGGTCATCAAGGCCGAAGTGGGTTCATTTGGACGAATTTGGATTGATGTTGGTTGTGACCATGTAAAACCAACATCCCATCCACTGGGTAGAGTCGATACATCATAACTAAGGTCAAACACATCGGTTGCATCGCCGATGTTATCCAATTCAACTTCAAACGTGCATGAATATGACGGAGGGCAACTTGGCCGCACGTCAGGTGGCGTTACGATCGGAATGCGGTCAGCCATCACCAAGAATTGAACGGGTAATACTGTACCAACAGAACTGTACTGTTGAGAGGATATAGCAACCGCCATTTGCTGGAGGCCTATACTTGCGTTCTCATCTGGTTGAAGCATGATTCTGAATTCGACGGGTGTTCCTGGTGTCGCAGTTAGCCCTTGTGCTGGATTGAAGCTTGTTCCGGATAATCTGGAATAATATGCGTTCCAACCAACCGGAAGACCTTGAAGCGTTGGAATGAAGGTTTCTGAGATATTGCCGTCGTTGACAATTTCCAGGTTTATGCTCCCCCAGTTCCCTGGAGTAGCACCGTTTGTTGCGATGCCTCGGGCGGAAACTTGATATTCATTTTCACGGACCTTTTGGTCGTAAACAAAAACAATATCATCGATCCAATATCCAATATCTGTACCTGATGCGTCCGAAGTGAATTCAAACTTTATCTGAGAAGAAGAATGAAAATACGAAGAATCCATGGGGATAAGGGGTGAAGCCGCACCTTTATGTGACACTGAAAATGTCTGCCAGTTAACACCATCAAGGAACGACCCGTCAACTGTATTTGATATCGTAGCGACTTCTGTCCATCCGCCGAAGTTTGTCTTGGCATAAATTTTCAAAACATCGTTTGCAGCAGCACTTCCAGTGTAAAAGAATGAAAACCCATTCGTCCGCAGTGGACTATTTACAGCATCAGACATGTCCATTTGAGGAGAGACCATGGTTGTGATGATACTGTTGCTGTAAGATGAGGTGGAACCCTTCCCAATATGGCAACTTGTCCCTTTCGAAATGGAGGTGTCTGTACTCATTCCCCATTCATTCCCAGTGTTCCATCCACTCAATGTGTCGCAGTTGAAGTAAGCAGATCCAACGGTGAACGCCCTTGACGTTCCGTCATTTCCAGGTACGTCGTCTGCGACTGTTGATGTTGCGGTTACAACAAGCGTATGATTTCCTGCATAACTTGGGGATATTGCAACGTTGATACTATTTGACTGCCCTCCAGCCAGAGATGACATTTGTACAGTCGTATTGTTTAGTTCAAAAAATTCGTATTCATTATGGTTCAATGAAACGGTAACATCAATTACTCCAGATAATGCACTACCAAAATTTTCTACCTCAATGGTCAGCGAGGATGATACGTTGACCATTCCATCAATTACGTAGAGGGTTGCCGGCCGATTGAATCCTAGAATTGGATGATTTGAAGAAAACATCTTGAAATTGCCTTCATCTGCACTGTTTGTGTATTTTACGGCAATGCTGGTCACACCGACATCAACACCTGTTTGATTTCGTGGGCTACGGTCGACCCCGTTTGTGCTGAGTTCGGTGAATGCCGGACCTGTTGTAGATAACAAGAGAATCGTCGTCAATAAAAGTACGCGTCTCATCAGCATGCGGGTCATCTTGATGACATACCCTTAATCTATATGAGAGCAGTGGAGAATGAATAGTGTCATTCTACGGCATCTATGGCGTCATTTACAACTTTGCTCTTGGCTAATTCAACTTTAGCCTCATCCCTCTTTTCCTTGGCTTGGGCCGCAAAATATACCGTGAAGGAGGGTATCAATACAATGGAAAAACATCCCACGACAGCTGCCAGTGCCCAAACAAACTCCGTTGCAGCATCTACTGAAAATACCTTGACTTCTCGTAATTCCTCGTTGACGGTTTCAACTTCAATAAAAGGTTGAGTTGTTCGGTTTCCCAATTCAATAACCTCAATCCGTATGAGAGATGGAGAATGGAGATAATTGACACTTTTATTCGCCTCTTCCCATGCTCCGTCTATATCCTTCGCAAATACTGAACCGTTCGAACGGCGAGCAGGGTCGACTGAGGTGAGTGCAAAGAATGAGATATCTTCCCCATCTTCAGAAGTTCGTTCGTGGGTGACGTTGTGGAAACACCTGTCTGCGCAGGAGAATTCTTCCTCAAGTGGATTCTCTAGCGTGTACACGGCACCAAGTAACGGGTGACTGTACAACTTTGCGCCATTCATGACCTTCAACACAGTCCCGTCTGAAAGGTCGGTTGCTGATACGTTGACCCAAGTAAGGTTCTGCCCGTTAGCTGGGACGCTCCACGCCCAGGTCGTCGTGTTGGAATCGCCGTCATAGATGCGAACGATATCGTCGGAATCCTCCAAACTGTCTGCAACTGTAACGGTTGGTTCTGTGGTGTAAATGTAGGCAGAGGGGGATACTGTGGCCCCATAAACGGCATATGAAAGTAAAAATATCAGGGTCAATGACAAGCCAATGAGGGTCCTAAGCAAGTTAGGATTCTGAGCCAATGCTTTCTTCATCAGCCTTACCCAGCCGAGGGGCCTTCATCAAGGCTTGTATGGCTTGCCGTGAATGAGGTGTTGTGCAATGATTTACTGTATGCTTGACCCGTTCTTTTCATATAGGGGCGGGCGGTCGCCAAGTTGCTTGGTGTTTTGTTATGACGACCGTGTATGATATTCCTGCTGACATTCTAATGCCTGCTTTGGCCGATGCAATGGCTGAACAAGACGCCATTTCACCCCCTGATTGGTCTGAATACGTCAAAACAGCAGTAGACCGAGAACGCCCACCCACTCAAGATAACTGGTGGTTCCTCCGAACTGCAGCTATTCTCCGCAAGGTTGCTCGTAACGGCCCTGTTGGTGTCACCCACCTCGCACAGGCCTTTGGTGGAAAGAAGGATAACGGCGTTATGCCCAACACCCCTGGGGTTGCTTCCCGCCACATTATTCGAACAGCACTTCAACAACTTGAAGAAGCTGGCCTCGTTGAAAAAGTACCAACAAAGGTGGTCGGTGGAGATGAGCCTGTTCAGCTGTACGCTGGCCGTCAAATCACCCCCGCTGGTCAAAAACTAGTGGACAACATCGCCCATTCAATGCGTGCTGCAGCAGATGAGCAGTACCCTGGTCTTAACAAATATTGATCGGAGTGAGAGGATTGAGCGTTATGGTATCGACACAGGATGATGAATTGTCCGCCATTCGTGCTCAACGGCTCAAAGCAATCCAAGAACAAGCCCAACAACAGGCAGTTTCTCAAATCGAAGCAGAGGAGAAGGCCCAACAAGCCGCCCAAACTGCAGCCCAAGTTGATTCAACACTCCGTGTCGCCATGACACCCGATGCTCGTTCTCGTGTCGCTCGCATCGCCATGGTCGACCCAACCCGAGCAATGGCCATCAAAACAACCGTTGCTTCAATGTACCAATCTGGTCAACTCGACCAACCTATGAGTGATGCTTCGTTGAAGCAAATGCTCGCATCCCAATCGAAGAGCCGCAACAATGCGTCCATCCGAAGAATCTGAGAAGGTGCTCGATATGTCCAAAAATAAGCCAGCAGCAAAAAAAATACGCCTCTTGAAGGCAGGAAAACAGAACCGACGTGTCCCCGTTTGGGTCATGTTAAAGACCGACCGAAATACGGTATCGCACGCAAAGCGACACCACTGGAGACGAAGCAAGCTCCAACGATGAGGTGATTATTATGGCAAGACCTAACGAATCCGAACTTATCGTTCCCTTGAGGAACGCATGGAACATCACTCGCTACAAGCGTGCTCCCCGAGCAATGCAAATCATCCGCGAGCAAGTCATCCGTCATCTCAAGGTGACCGAAGAAGAAGAACTCTACATTGACCCTGAGGTCAATGAACACATCTGGAAGCGAGGAATTGAAAACCCTCCACGTAAGATCCGACTTCTCGTGACACGTCACGATGAACCAGGCATCCCAGTTGAAGTCAAACTAATGAAGGAGTGATCATAATGGGAAATATTCGACCAAGTTTCATCAAAATCCGAGCAATTCGTCTGTGCGAAGAACACGGTGAGAAATTCACGAACGACTTTGACCACAACAAAATCATTGTTTCACAATTGACCGATGTAGAGTCAAAGAAACTTCGCAACTGGATTGCGGGTTACGTGACACGATACCGTCAACGCCGTACCGATTGAAGCGGTGATTTGCTTGCCGGTCCGAGTCAAATGGGACCGAATGCCTGTAAGTGTACACAGCGATGACCGCGAAGAGCTTGAATCCTTGATTCATTACCTAAAGCATCAGCATAACCTGCGTAAGCGATCCTTGGTCATGGATGATCGTGAAGAGGGAGGGTATCTTTTCTTCCTCTACCAAATTTGTGACCCTCGTTGGATTTCAAGTTATATCGAATCAAAAAATGGTAGTGATTGAATTGGGCGAGCGAATGGATATACCGCTTCCCCAAGGAACATTCTCAATATCCGTCGTCTTGGTAGGCGTTAGTCATCCGGGAAATCTCGGAGCCATTTGCAGAACCATGCTCAATTACGGATTTGAGGATTTACGGCTTGTCAATCCCAAATGTGACAAAGATGACGGAGAAACGAGAGCCAGAGCTAAGCATTCCAAAAGAGTGTTAGAGCAAGCAACAATTCATGCTGAACTAAGCGAGGCGACGCAGGATTGTTCATTGATTCTCGGCACATCTGGAAAGCGAGAAATCGGAGCTAAAACGCTCTTTCGTCACTTCATGTATCCATGGGAAATGGTTGAGAGGTTAGAAGGAACAAACATGAGAGTGGCACTTGTATTTGGGGAAGAAGGAAAAGGATTGTCTACAGAGGATTTGGCTGCTTGCGACGCCTTCGTGACGTTACCTACCTGGGAAGGATATCCAATCGCTAATCTCAGTCATGCGGTCAATGCCCTTCTCTATGAAGTGCAACGCCATCGGGTGAAAACCACTCAGGGTGTTGATGAGGGTCTGCCGGATATTGTTCCTCTTGAGCGCTATATTTCACCAGCATTAAGGAGCACTCTCGTTGAATCAATTGAACAGTTTGCAAACGAGTTACCAGGTAAAGATGAACGAATTGATTCGGTGAATCAGACACTCAAGAGAACGTTGCTTCGTAGCACACCTACAGAAGATGAGGCGACGAGGATCATTGGTGGTTTGGTCGATGGAACAACCGCTCTCCAATATGTCAATGACAAACCGGATTGGCTCAATAAACGAAGACGCAAAATAGAGTAGTCAAGCACGCCACGAAGCAATACTTTTGGGTGTTTCTCGACAATGCATAGCCACTAAACGTAACTGATTCCCATAGGTCGATTTGATATGTGGTTCAAGAGTTTCAAAAGCCCACCTTGCTAAATTCTCAGCAGTTGGAATGAACGGGACTACAACAGTGCGATGGTCATCTCCCATGAGTTCACATGCTGCTTTCGCAGTTTCATCACCCTCATATACAACAAAAGCATGGTCGATGACATCATGAATATGAACCGTTAGTAGATGGCTTATATCTGAAAAATCCATCAGCATTCCTTCATCTGAGACACCTTGCTGTGTAACAACATCTCCTTCGATTTCTGCTTCAAAACGGTATCTATGACCATGCATATGCTTGCATTTAGACTTATGATTTGGGACCCGATGGCCGGTGTCAGTCTCAATATATCTCCGAATGGTTGTTGTCATTGGTCTTCCTCCTCGTCAAATTTCAACGATGCCGAATTGATACAGTAGCGCTCTCCTCCGTACTGTTTTGGTCCGTCTGGGAACACATGACCGAGGTGAGCATCGCATGCATCACACCGTACTTCTATTCTGAGCATTCCATGAGTGCGGTCTTCTATTCTAAGAATTCCTGCATCATGATGTTCGGTATGGAATGAAGGCCATCCACAACCTGAATCAAACTTCATAGAAGATGTGAACAGTAATTTGTCACAGCAAATGCAGAAATAATCACCTGCTCTTTTTTCGTCATAGTATTCCCCGGTAAACGCACGTTCTGTACCGGACTCACGTGTAACATGAAATTGTATTGCAGTGAGGCGTTCTTTGTATTCTGTTTCTTTATGAGTCCGTTCGGTAGCAAGGGCTGCTTGAAGAACAACCTCCCAACGATCAACGTAGTCAATTGGGTCCTCACGGCCGATGGAATGAAAGGCCAATATTCGTTCAACATCGGAACCTGTTTTACCACTACTCCTTCCGTCTGGATCAGGAGAATACGATGTAATCGTTCTCGAAAAAACCTCTTCGAAATTTAATTCCAAGGCCCCTATTGCGGTTTCAGCGTCCCTAAGAATTCCAGCCTTGTCCGATTCAAGATATGGTAGATAGAAACTGATCGAGTCACTTCCCCAGTTCCCAATAGCAAACGCGTGGTCTAATGCATTGTAAAATTCCGGTCTACAATCTGGATAAATGGCATGGTCTCCGCTATGCACCCCGAGGGCAACAACAGAACTACTACCGGTCTTTTCGCTGAGGGAAAGGGCAGTTCCATAAAGAAGAGAGGCGAAAATCGCATTACGATTCGGTACAACAGTGGCTTTCATGGAATCTTCTTCATAATGGCCTTCTGGAACATCTCCTCCGTTGACGAGTAAGTCACTTTCAAACAGACTAAAAGCGCTTTTCAGGTCAACGAACTTGTGTTCAACCTCATATCCGTGTTGGCTTAGATATTCGACAAGGGATTTGGCTCGCTCTAATTCAACATGATGCTTCTGGCCATAATCAAACGAAAGACAAGTTACGTTGTAACCCAGATGCAAAAGGTGAAGCAAGAGGGATGAAGAATCCATGCCTCCGCTTAGGGCCATTACTGCATTCTTTTTGTTCATCAAATCACCTACAATATGCCCATCCACTTGTGCGTTTGAAGAGAGAGCCTCCACTCAGGATGGTCTTTGACAACTTGTTCAGTTTGGGCGAAATTCTTCCCGTTCCATTCAATACTTTCAGACTCATGATAGCAAGGCTGCAAGAAATGGTGATTAAACCCTGTTTTGATTTCTTCATACATTTCCAAGGGCTGACCGACGTATACGCATTTTAGTTCATCACCCGTTCGCTGTCGAAGTACTGAATTTGGATACAGTTGATCTTTTGGAGAAATACATACCCAGTCCAACAACCCTTCGGGAATTTCAATTGTGCCGTTAGACTCTACTGATAAATGATATCCCCTTGCCTTCAGTAATCGGTTTAGCGGCCAAAGATCGTTTAGCATCGGTTCCCCTCCAGTGAAAATAATGTTCTTAGTTGGGTACTTGAGAACTTCACTAATGATGTCGAGAGCAGTCATTTGTGTAAATTCATCAAAATTCGTATCACACCACTCACATCGCAAATTACAAAGCCCAAAGCGAATGAAAACGTGAGGGATTCCTGCCCGAAAACCCTCTCCTTGAACCGAATGAAATATTTCCACAATATTGTAATGGGTTGCAAGATCACTTGGATTGTCGACAACTTCAGTGCCAGCGATTCCGCAATTATTGGTATCCATGGATATCGCTCACAATGGTGGTTGTTGAATGAGTTTCATGAGTTCATTCCTTGCTTCACTACGCTCAAAAAATACCCCGTTCATGGCCGACGTTGTCATGATTGCTTGTTGCTTAGCGACACCTCTGCATTGCATACATCCGTGTGCTGCCTCAAGGATCACGGCAGAACCTAGAGGTTTTAATTCACGTTCCAGGTCATCAGCAATTCCTTTAGTAATACGTTCTTGATTCTGAAGCCGTCGCGCATGGAGTTCAAGTATACGAGCGAGCTTACTAATCCCAACAATTCGTTCCACGGGTATGTACGCAATGTGAGCCCTTCCATTGAAGGGCTGCAAATGATGCTCGCATGTTGATGTGAATTCGATGTTTCTTAACAAAACAATTCCTTCGTAACCCTCGGCGTTAAACGTTGCATCAAGGAGTTCTCCAGCGTCCATGTTGTATCCAGCGAAAATTTCGTCCCAAGATTCAACGACCCTCTTCGGGGTGTTTTTCAAACCCTCTCGGTCGCTGTTCTCTTCTCCCTCAATGTAGGACAGTAGAGTCCTAACTGCATTCATGGCTTCGTCTTTTGTCGTCATGGTATCACCTCATCTCCCCTGTCGCCGGTCAATTTCATCCAATTGGTCAAGCAATTTACGGCATGCTGAGCGAACTGCATCTGCAAGACTTACAAACTTCTTGTCTTCGCCAATGTGATGTTTCAAATCCTCTACCAATTCTTTGGGCATGTCAAGCGATATCTTGGGCACATTTTGCTGTGGTTGACTTTACAATATAAGTATTCTTACAGTATTACTCCAGTAATACCTCGGTAATATGTTGGGTTTAAACAAAGAATACGGGTGCGAATGTTCAAAGAAGGGCTTCACTGACACAATACCATGGAAGCCGTGATAACATCCAACCCAATCAAACTTCTTCACGAGATGCGAAGCAAGGTTGGCGAACCCACTACTACAGGATTGGATGATTCTGAACTTTCATTTTTCCTTGAACGTGACACCAAACTTGCTCAAGCCATTGAAGATGCGCATGCGGCCCTTCACGGTATCGAACGAGAATTTGGTTCAAACTACATTGCAAGGGCAGAACTTGATTTGATCACAGACCTTCAAAGCGGCTTCGTGAATTTTTACAATCCTGCAACTGTGAATCCTTATGTTGCCTTGTCTGCCCGCGGACCTTGGATTGTGACATCACATGGAGCGGTTGTACACGATAACGGTGGTTATGGAATGCTTGGAAGTGGCCATGGACCAAGTGAAATAATCGACGCAATGTCTGACAACTGGGTCATGGCAAACGTGATGACTCCTTCCTTCTCTCAAAAGCGACTTGAGCAGAGACTCCGGTCTGAACTTGGCCATACTCGCGGGCATTGTCCGTTTGACAAGTTCATCTGCATGAACAGCGGGTCCGAATCGGTGACAGTAAGTTTGCGAATTGCTGACGTCAATGCAATGCTCATGACAGGAAAGGGTGGTAAGCATGAAGGAGCAACCATCAAGATGTTAGCCATTGAACAGGGATTCCACGGGCGTACAGATCGCCCTGCTCAGATATCCCATTCATGCAAAGGAAAGTATGATCAATATCTTGCAAGTTTCCAAGACCGAGACAACCTCATTCTAACACCTGCCAACGACATTCCATCACTTCAGGCCGTGTTTGCCCAAGCAGTAGCAGACAATGTATTCATTGAGTTGATGGCTATTGAGCCCGTGCAAGGTGAAGGCAACCCTGGACAATGTGTTGACCGTGATTTTTACGATGAAGCAAGAAAACTTACTCTTGAACACGGTTCTATGCTCCTCGTGGATTCTATCCAAGCAGGAATCCGAGGACAAGGCACACTATCCGTTGTGGATTATCGTGGCTTCCAAGATTGCGAAGCACCCGATTTGGAAACTTGGTCGAAAGCAATGAATGCCGGCCAGTATCCCCTCTCAGTTCTTGGAATGAATAAGCGAGCTGCAGACCTTTACCGAACCGGAATTTATGGAAATACAATGACCACAAATCCACGGGCACTTGAGACTGCAGTCGCCGTTCTTGACAACATCACTCCTGAATTGCGTGAAAATATCTGCAACCGTGGAATTGAATTTGTTGAAAAGTTCACGCTTCTCCAGAAGGAATTCCCAGAAGTCATCACAAAGGTCCAAGGAACAGGATTGCTGTGCAGTGCTGAACTTGAACCCAGTAAGTTCCCTGTTGTTGGCATGGATGCTGTGGAACCTTGGTGCAGGAAACGAGGTCTCGGCGTGATTCACGGTGGAGAAAATGCACTCCGCTTCACACCGCACTTTGCCATTACTACTGAAGAAGTGGACCTTATCGTTAAGATCGTGCGTGAATCACTTATCGCCTTTGGCGCTTAAGAGAGACTCGTAACAATATCTTCTCGCTTGAATTGACGAGCAGCATAGAGCGCTGCAGCCATTGCGTAAATTCCTGAACTGATAATCCAAGTTACAATATGTTCGACAACAAATCGGTCCATCAGTAGTTCTCGCAGTGCAAGAAGAACATTGACCACAGGAATTGAGAACCAAAATGTCTCGATTCCATCTAAATTGATTACCTGTGTGAAGAGTGCTGGGAAGAGAATGAGTAACAACGCTGGTCCAAGAATTGAACCAGCCTCTTTCACACTGTGTGCTCGCATAGCCAAAGCAAGTTCAAATGCGACAACCATGATTGCAAAGAGAAGAACTGCAATCCCGATGAACACAATCGAAGCAATAGATAGAGTCGGCACGGTAAGGAAATCCGTTGTAGCGAGATAACCTATTGCAAACAGTAAACCAACCAGTTGCAGCAACACACCAATTCCAGTGATTGTTGCAACGGCGAGCCATTTGCCGAAAAGGAGTTCATTACGAGAACATGGTAGCCCGAGAAGTGCCTCTAAGGTCCCCCGTTCCCGCTCACCTGCAGTCATGTCAATGGAGGGTTGAATCGCGGAGGAGAATGTCCAAACAGAAAGGACCAACGGTATGAATAATGACAAAACCATTCCTGCTTGTTCACCACTCGTTGCAACGTCACTATCGCTGAATTCACCATCCCAATTCAATGGGCGTAGTGTCTCATCTGGATCTAAGCCTGCATCAACGAGCCTACGCTCAGTTTCATTCTCTTCCCAATCAAATAAGACCGTCAGAGTTCGCGTTCGAGCCTCTTGACTTCGTTCGGATGTTGACATGTAAAGGAGGGCATAATCCCAAACTGAACCGTTTTCTTTCATCCGAAGGACTGCATCAATACTCCCGTTTCTTAAGCGGTCTCCATCCTCAAGCGGGGATGAAAGATTGTTTTCAATGGACAACGGCTCATAGTTCAATTCAATTCCTGAACCATTCAGTTGTTCAGCAAGGTCACTTGGAAAATCATTGCTTTGAATCACGACATTGACTTCAATCGCATCCAATTCAGCGGCTTCAGATGCAAGAAGAAGTGGGAATATGATGAACAAAAGAGGGAACATCAACAAGGGAATGATGAGTAAAGCAAAGATGGTTCGCCAGTCCCTAGCGAACTCAACCAACTCTTTTTTCGAGATGGTTGTGATCCTACGAAATGAACTACTCACTCTCATCACCTCCGGGAATCTTAGGAGTAGACAATTTCTGCCACCATTTTGCTATTTTTGATAGTGGCTTATCTGATACCACGCGAGTTCTCGCTTTATCGGTCGTGAGAGAGACGTAGGCTTCTTCCAAATTTCGTGATTCTGTTTGTTCTAACAATCCAGCAGGTGTTCCATCTGCCCGAACTTCTCCATTGTGAATAATAATTATTCGGCTGCAAACGGCTTCAGCCTCTGCAAGTTGGTGCGTTGAATAGACCACTGTACCACCTGTTTCACCAAGCTGATGGACGAGTGAGCGGACCGTTCGAGCACTTGTAACATCAAGCCCCGCTGTGGGTTCATCCAAAAGAAGAATGTCGGGTGCATGTGCTAGTGCCCTGAGCAGTGCCGTTTTTTGCCGCATTCCTCTTGAGAAGCCCTTAGTATGGCGACCAAGGGATTCTTTCATATCCAAACGGTCCGCAAAAAATACCGTCCTATTCCAAGATTCTTCATCAGATGTTCCGTAAAGCCGGCTGTGATAACGAATGTTTTCCCATGCGGTCAACCTTGAATAAAGCCCGGTAGATTCTGGGACAACGCCAAGACGGTGTCGAGCATCCTCAACCTTACTTCCATCAGATAGGACCACAGCCCCATCGGTTGGAGTATAGACGCCTGCTAAAAGCCGGAGTAACGTTGTTTTACCTGCTCCATTTGAGCCAACGAGACCTACAATTTCGCCTTCATTGATGGTCAAACTAACATTGGTTAGAGCCTCAATGTGTCCGAATGATTTCGTAACACCTTCGACTCGTAAGAGTTCCACGGTCATTCAAACGTCAACTCGCACGGCCAGATTCCACTGCCCAGTTGAGGCCTGGGTGCTTTGATTCAAGTCGTTGGGCTCGGTCCAACTGTTCACGTAGTTGGCCTTGGACTTCAATTTGCGGCACACCCATGTCAACCATATTTGCTATCATTTCTATTGCACCTTGTACTGCACCAGCGTCAAGGTATGCTTCGTTACTGATAGAACGCTGCAGACGTAATTGTTCAAGACGACCAGCGAGGTAATGCACCTCACCTTTCATTCTTGGAGCGTCAATATGGGGCAGGGCCAAAAGTAGGTCAATACAGGTCCGCATCATATGTTGGATGAAAAAGACCGGCTATAGGTATTGCCATTCAGGCTCATGAATTACGTTGAGTAAGTTCCACTAAAACACCGCCAGTTGAGCCTGGATGAACGAACGCAATATGATGCCCTCCGGCTCCGATGCGAGGAACTTCATCGATCAGTCGGATGCCGTTTTCTTTCAGGTAGGAAAGCAGTCCAACCAAATCCCCTACGCTAAAGCATAATTGTTGTATTCCAGGTCCGCGTTTTTCTAAAAAGCGACCAATGGGGGTCTGTTCTCCAGTCGGTTCCAGTAACTCCACCTTTGCAGGTTCATCTGCAATCTCATTCAACATTGAGGTTGAGAAAAATCGAGTAGTGACACCTTGGTCTTCGACCTTTTCATCATGGTCACCCTCTATCAGTCCAAGAAGCCTCCAGAAAGCACTCGCTTCGTTGAGCTGATGGGTTGCAATTCCAATGTGATCAATTCGTATAGGTCCAAAATCCATGTTCATCCCTCAAAATCCACTTGGCGCCATATATGTACCAAATTCATCCTTCAACACACTCATGATTTCGCCTAGAGTTGCCCTTGCACGAACGGCATTAATGACGAATGGAAATAGATTATCTCCATTCGATGCAGCTTTGGAAATATCAGCGAGTAACGCGTCAACCTTCTCTTGATTGCGATTTGATCTCAGAGATGTTAAACGCTTGACTTGCTCTTCCCCTATTTTTGGGTTGAGTTTCATTGCAGGGAACGTAGATTGTTCTTCCATTACGCCATGATTCACGCCAACAATAAGTCGTTCATTGGATTCAATTTCATTCATATGTTGATATGCAGATTGATGAATTTCTTGTTGCTGCCATCCCTGCTCTATTGCCGCCATTGCCCCGCCCTTCGACTCTATGATTTCTATCAAATTCTTAGCTTTTTGATAGATGGTTTCTGTGAGTGATTCAACATACCAAGAGCCTCCAAGAGGGTCAACTACATCCGCCACACCGGATTCCTCGGCTATAATTTGCTGAGTCCGAAGGGCGACTGTTGCTGAAGTTTCAGTAGGTAGGCCAAGAGCCTCATCGTAAGAATTGGTGTGCAAACTTTGAGTTCCACCAAGAACCGCCGCTAAGGCTTGTATCGTAACTCGCGCTACATTGTTCAACGGTTGTTGTGCTGTGAGGCTTACACCAGCAACTTGAGTGTGAAATCTTAGCATGGATGATTTTGGATGTTGGGGTGAATACCGGTCTTGCATTAAATCATACCAGAGTTTTCTTGCTGCTCTAAATTTAGCGGCTTCTTCAAAAAAGTCATTATGGCAGTTGAAGAAAAAGGACAGTTGTGGAGCAAATTCGTCAATATCCATTCCCGATTCTAGAGCAGCATCAACATACGCTAGTGCATTGGCAACTGTGAATCCTAATTCTTGAACCGCTGTGGAACCTGCCTCACGAATGTGATATCCTGATATTGAGATGGTATTCCATCGTGGTATATGGGTAGAGCAGTATTGGAAAATGTCAGTGATCAATCGCATGCTAGGGTCGGGTGGGAACACATATGTGCCCCGTGCAATGTATTCCTTGAGAATATCATTCTGTATCGTCCCTCGGAGTTCATCCATTGATGCCCCTTGTTCCTCACCTGCAACCACATACATCGCCAATAGGACCATCGCAGGGGCATTAATTGTCATGGAAGTACTAACTTTGTCGAGAGGAATTCCATCAAAAAGTGCGATCATGTCTTCTACTGAAGAAATTGACACACCTACTTTCCCAACTTCACCATATGAAAGCTCATCATCTGCATCCAATCCCAATTGAGTCGGGAGGTCAAAAGCAACGGACAATCCCATTTGACCTCTCTCAAGAAGAAGCTTAAATCTCTTATTTGTCTCGGTTGCGCTGGAAAATCCAGCATATTGACGCATGGTCCACAGCCGAGACCTGTACATTGTTGAGTGAATCCCCCGTGTGAAGGGGGGCGTACCTGCATCTGGAAGGGAAAAAGGTCCGTTTGGGATTCCAGTAAGTGGTAAATCAATTCCACTGAGTGTTTTCCATGTGTCTTTCCGCATGGGGGCCATAATCCCTAGACGGGACGGGACTTCATCAAGCCTCGCTTGATAATCAGTGGTCGTGTCCGCCAGGGCCATGAACATGACCGTGTGCGAGTTCTTCTTCTGATGCATCACGTAGTTCAACAACTTCTACAGAAAATGTAAGTGATTTTCCTGCAAGGGCATGGTTGAAATCGCCAGTCACGAGTTCTTCTGTGAGTTCTACAATGGTAAATGGAGATGGTCCATGGGGCATTTGAGCCACCAATTGCATGCCAACTTCGAGTTTTGCTTCTTGCTCCAAGGGTGCAAAGTTTTCTCGGGGAATTTGCAATACAGCCTGATCATCACGATCACCATATGCTCGTTCAGGAGTGAGTGTGAATTCTCTACGCTCGCCAACACTTGCGCCCATCATTTCTTCTTCAAAACCGGGGATCATCTGACGGTGACCAACGAGGAACGTCAAAGGGTCTCGCCCTTCACTTGAGTCAAATACTTCACCTGAATCAGGGAGTGTTCCGGTATAATGCACGCTTGCTACTGAGTTTTCTTTAAGTGTATTTTCAGACATAATATCATCTCTTTGTTGTCATTCTTTTGACGAGGTCTCGCAATTTAAGTGCCACATCAGAGGGTAAAATCAATTCAAGTTCTTTTTGTTCAATGAAGGAAACAGATTCTTCAATTCCAATTCGCTCACCTTTTGCCCAAACTTGCCCAAGGACGTTAGAGCGGTGCTCTTCTGGGACATTTGGATTGTCCAGAATGTCCTTAGCAGCATATTTGTATTCAAGATACTTCTGACGGTTCAATTTGCGTTCTTGCTTTTGCCTACCGCCACCTTTCTTGTCAAACCTACGCTTACCACGGCGACGGTCGTTTGTGGGTATGGCGACCTTAGTCTCCACTTTCTTGAAGATATTTTTGACCTGAACCGTCGTTTCTACAACACTTGGTTGTACGGTAGGCTCAACTGCTCCATCAAGAGGAGCTACCGATGATTGAGGCTTTACTTCGGTAACAACTTCTGTTGCGACGGGAATGACTGTTGTATCAGCCTTGAGTGCTGCCCCTGCTTTCTTCAGTTCCTCTGATTTACGTCGCATGTCTGCAAGACGTTCTTCTCGGGTTTGGTTTAACGAGGATTTTGCTTGTTGTTTTTGAGGCGCAGTTGGTATCGCTGCTGGCTTGATAACGGGAGCTGAAACATCTCCTTTTTGAACGAGTTTTTGCTTTGCCTCACGCTGCTTTCGTTCAAGGTCTGCCTTGATATCAACGGGTTTGGCCACAGGTTCAGGTGTGGCTTCGGGGCGTCGGGCAGGCTGTCGCGCTTGTTCATTCCTGCGCTTTTGGTGCTGTTGTGAAGCATCTTTAGCGAATGGATTGAACGGTTCATTGCGACGTGGCCTGCGGTTAATGTGTTATTCCCCCAACCATTGGCCGGACTCCACCCGTTAAAACCGTATGGATTGAAATCGCTTCATGGCCAAACAATTGGGGTTTGGTCTGTACGAAGATATTGGTCAATTGCACTGTCAACAAGGTGGGTGGTGCGCTTTGTTGCTTCAAGCCAGCCGAGCCGGGCAATCATGGTCCCATTATCGATGCAATACATCTTTGGAGGTGCATGCGAACTTCCATCGCGGTCCGAAGCCATCTCCTTGCTCATTGTTCGGATTCTTTCGTTACATGCCACCCCACCACCAAGAAGAAGTTCCTTCTTACCTGTGTGGGCCATTGCCCGTTCTGCCACCTCAACACAAGCAGCAAATGCATGCTCTTGTAGAGACCAACATACAGATTCCAATGAGGCACCTCCCTCTATCAATCGCTGGGCGGCTGTCATCAATCCAGAGAAAGCCAAGTCCATTCCGCGGACAGCATAAGGCAGACGCAATCCCTCCATTGATGGTTGAGGGTTCAATTTTAGATATTCATTCGCCTTTTGTTCAATAACTGGACCACCAGGGAAAGGTATGCCCTGAGTGCGTGCAAACTTATCCAACATATTTCCAATTCCTATGTCTAGGGTTTCACCCAATACACGATAACGACCATTGAGACGGGCAATAACTTGAGTATTCCCTCCTGATACATACAACAAAACCGGATCGTCGCAACCGCACTGTTGCCGCCCAATCTCGATGTGGGCTACACAATGATTGACACCAATAAGTGGTACATCAAGTCGGGTTGAAATCCCCCTTGCTATTGCAGCACCAACTCGAAGGCATGGGCCCAATCCTGGACCCTGCGAATAGGCTACAGTTTGGATATCAGATGGTGACAGTGCTTGTTGTTCAAGAACTTGCTGGAAAAGACGACCTGCAACGTCTTTGTGGTGATCTGCAGCCTCCCGGGGATGAATCCCACCTTGATCTGGCCTTAGCGTATCCGAGGCAGATGGATATGGAATGCCGTCGGCGTCAACCAATCCAAAGGATAAGGTGTGGGCGGTGGTCTCAATGCCCAATGTCCAGCCCGACATGATGGGGACAAGAAGCCATTGTTCTTCAACCCTCTTCGCCTAGCGAGGCATGTGCGGACGTTACTCGTTGATGCTGGTCCTATGGTCCACTTCACTCACTCATTTGCGAATCCAGGTTCACCTCGGATTGAAGATTCAATTTATGCTGCTGGAAAAGGAATTCTTATTGACGACGGTCGCATCGTGAAAATTGAAGATTCATACGTTCTTCGAGAAGAGTATTCCTACCATGGAGATGAACCTGCTGTCATTGATGACCTTAGGATGAGGTCACTTGGTGGTAATGCTGTCATTCCTGGACTCATTGACGCACACACCCATTTGGTCTGGTCAGGAGACCGTTCTCAAGAAGTCCGTTGGCGCCAAGAAGGCAAAACCTATGCTGAAATCTCACAATTGGGCGGTGGTATATCGCACACAACCTCGGCCACCAGAGGCGCCACAAAGGATGATCTGTATCGTTCAGGATATTCGCGAATGCGGACAGCTCTTACGAGTGGAACGACTCACATGGAAGTGAAAAGTGGTTATGGCTTGGATGTGGAAACTGAATTGAAACTCATAGAGGTAGGCCATCAACTTGGCCAGGTCAACCATCTTCCAACAACTGATTGCACTTGGCTTGGGGCACATGACGTACCCTCTCAAATGAAAATGGAAGATTATGTTGATGAACTGTTAAGCCAACAACTTCCTGCAGTTATTGAACAAGGATTGGCTCGTTCCGCAGATGTATTTTGCGAACCCGGATGGTTTTCTGTCGAGCACAGTGAGCGGATCCTAAAGGAATCGCAGTCTGAAGGGCTTGCACTTCGAATGCATATCGATGAATTTTCCAACGGCGGCGGTGGGGAACTTGCCGCCGAACTGGCTGTCCAAACCGCAGACCATTCGTATCACACGCCCATGGATGTGCGCCAAGATATGCAAGAAGCAGGTGTCCTCACTGGATTTTTACCAGGGACGCCATACGCAATGGGTGACGCTTGGCCTTCCATGAACTCCATAGTTGAACATGGAATCGATTTTACCCTCGCTACAGATTTTAATCCAAATTGTCAAACACTTAGTTTGCCGTTCATGGGTTCACTTATGGTTCAACGGTGCGGAATGAATCCTCTTGATTCACTTTATGCAGTAACTGCGCAGGCAGCAAGGTCGAGCCCGCATCCATCGGGAAATCCCCACGGACGCCTTTCAGTCGGATCTGTTGCAAACATCAACATCCTCGACAGTCCGCATTGGGAGTCTTGGGCATTGAAGCCAAGTCATACTCCAATCCATTCTACTGTTCTTGAGGGAGAATTCTTCACGCACTGAAGTTGCTTTATTTAGATTAAGAGTGGCGCATGCAGGTAATAGCAATTGAAAGGTAATTAGGTGAATTTCATGTATTGGGTTGAAACTATTGTTTGTTCGGGTGCTAAAGGCAAAGATGCCAAGTTACGTAGGAAATTGCAATCTCGGCAAGAATACAAACGGCGCCAGCCAGGTTGTGTTGCAGCTTGGCTTGGCCGGGGCCCAGATGACAAAACAATGTTACTCGTCCAATCCGTATTCAAGAGCCAAAAAGATTGGAAGCGCATATCGCAAGAGATCCAAACGAAACTCGACACGAAAGATGGAGGAATTGAAGGGCTCATGCTTGGCCCTCCACTTGTTGGAGTGTTCGAATTGTCTCCAGATGAATTTATTTTGAATACATCTGAATCATAACGAATTTTGTGTACCCCTTCGCGTCGCATAATGTGAGTTATGCGACATTATCGGCCCAATGGTGCCGACCACTAAACGGCATTGTCATGGAAATAGCACGCAGTGTCGTGTTTAGAGCACAATCAAAAAACAAATTTTGCAAAAACCTTGGGATTTCCTGCTCCAAACCTAGGCTTGAGGGGATAAATTGGAGATTTTTGGGAATTCATGACGAAGCGTTCAAATTGAATGTGGATTTCGGAAGAGTTGAACATCATGTCAGGCGTGGATGGATATTGTTTGAAGTGTAAAACCTATGGTCCAATTAAGGACGGTGAACTCATCAAGATGAAGAACGGTCGAACGCGAATGGCCGGTACCTGCTCTCAGGCAGGATGTACGGGCAAGATCTCCAAAATAGTGAGTTGACCTTTCTCAAGCCTCCACCGAATTGGTTTAATACCGAGGTACGGTGGCTCAATCTACCTAGGGCTCGTGGTCTAGGGGTTTATGACGTTGCCTTGACATGGCAAAGATCGAGAGTTCGATTCTCTCCGAGCCCACCAATGAATTGATACTAGTTGTTATTGAACTAGCAATTCCGATAAATCCCGTACAAAATGTAATTAATCAATCTTCATCGCCGAGATGTTCTGGTTCGGGCAACTCTAGACTTTTCGTTTCAATATTGATGGGTGTGTCATCGTCTTCAAACAAAAAATCACTACTGCCACCATCCCAGGCTTTGACATCCTCAGATTGTTCAAATGATTCATCCGGGCCTGCCTGGTTTGGTCCTAATGAGTAATTTCTTGGATCTAAATCTGGCTTATCATCGTCAAATTCTTGATTTGGTGGCGGCGCTTCACGTTCCTCCATGATGGAGCCCGCATGAAACGTTCCGCATTCTGGGCAACGGTATGCACCTCTGCGTTCTAAGCAACCACAAACAGGACAGGATGCGATCCCCAAAAATTGATTCAAACTGTCTTCAGACATTCGTTATCACTCGACAAACATGTCATCCTGGTAACCTGTGACTTCATCCCCAGTTCCATCTTCTTTGATGGTTACTGTACCTTCGTCATCATCAAATTCTATGATGGTTCCAAAGACCTCTTCATCGTCAAAAGTTAGTCCAACGTGGGAGCCTATATCGATAGCGTCGTCAGCTTCATCATCGTCTTCTGAATCTTCTTTATCTTCATACTCAACATCGTCTTCTGATTCAGATTCGTCAAAGGATTCTTCATCCTCTTCTTCATCAGAATCAACTTCTTCAGAATCAGTTTGTCCCGCTTCATCTTTGTCCTCATTAACTTCCTTCATGGCACGGGCTCGTGCTCTCCATGAGGGCACTACTGCAAGATGTGCAATGAGGCTTCCAATGATGCCCGCGATTGAGAGGGTTAGGAGGATGATGCCATCCAAATAAAATCCTTTAGGCATTGAGGATGCATCTCCTGAAAATGGTGTTAATGAATTCGCACATTCACCCTCTTGATACATAGGGTCACAAGCATAAACCATGCCTTCAGTAACTTGAACATTATCTTCATTCATGAAAATTGTATTGGAGTCCTTGGGTGAGTATTCAACCATCCCACCGCTACCATCAACTGGGCCGAACAATGCATTTACGAGCAGCAGAACCACCATGATTCCAAATGCTGTGTGAATGAGAGGCCATACTGCATCATTCCATGATTTCGACATCATGCGTCGTTGCATTGGACTTGGGAATTCTTTGGGCACGGTTTCCATGACGTAATCCTCTTCATCCACTGATTCCATTGATTCTGTAAATTCAATGAGGTCAATCATACCGTCACCGTCTTCATCCATCTTGTTCATCAGTTCCTCGACATCGTTAATGTCGATGATATCACTGTATTTTTCTTCTATGACCGCAATGAGTTCCGCAAGAGATATTTGTCCGTTCCCATCCTTATCCAGGTCGTTAAACAGGCGTTGAGCGGAGATGTCGTGTTCGTCCATCATCGTGGCAAGAGCAAGAAGTGGCGACTCGGATTCAAGTTCTTCAACTTCTCCGATGTCTTCAGATTCCTCATCAAGTTCAAAGTCTTCATCATCCATTTCGGATTCAAGTGTTTCGTCAAGTTCTTCCTCCTCAAACGAATGTTCCTCATCTTCCGATTCATCTATTTCATCCTCGGCTAACTCTTCCTCAACTTCATCTTCGGATTCTTCAACATCAGGCTCTTCATGAACTTCTACTTCATCGGACTCCTCGGATTCTTCTTCATCAGACGTTGATTCTTTCTGTTCGCCATGTAGAATCATCTCAAACTCGTCAAGGTCGATTAATCCGTTTTCGTCTCTGTCTATTTCCTTGACCAGCCGATCAATTTGAGACAGCGGTAAATCAGCCAAATTTAGGCTTAGGAGACCACGTTTCAACTCGCCAGAGTCAATCATGCCGTCTGAGTTCTCATCGAATCGGTCAAACAGTTTTCGGATATCTACACCGGTATCATTGACCCATTTCCTAAGAATATCAACAACA
Source organism: Methanobacteriota archaeon (assembly GCA_018662715.1). Classification (GTDB taxonomy): domain Archaea; phylum Thermoplasmatota; class Poseidoniia; order Poseidoniales; family Poseidoniaceae; genus Poseidonia. The sequence continues at coordinate 21,419 of JABJFP010000278.1, forward strand.
TCATCTGCGACAAAAACAACACCACATTCAGGGCAACGTGTTGAATCTAGAGGTACAAGTTTGTTACATGCCCCACACTCACCAAGGGCTTCTTCAGAAACACCTGAAAACTTCGTCTTACATTCAGGACATTCTTTGGAATCAAGAGGAATTACAGTCCTACATGCGCCACATTCCGCCATTTGCACGGACTCGTTTTCATCATCGCTCATGATTCCACCTATTAGTCGGACGACGGGGACGGATATAATCATTGACGGCATATTTGTTCCATATGGGATAAAATTCCTTATGGCGCCTCGGTTGTGGCTGTGATTAGGTGAGATGATGTTGGCCGGTATTTACTCATTGGAAATCACAAATCATGATGATTTGTTTTCGGAAGTAGAGCGGCTTGCTGAAGGGTATCAAGGGAAGCGATTCTGCATCAGCAGACTGCCACAACGCACATTATTACGCCATTTATCGTTAGAAGAATACGAGTGTTATTGGCTATCTGAACAAGATACAGCGCGTTCGGTACCCCCTACGATTGAAGCGATGCATCATCTTCTAAATGCGTTCATTCAAGAAAACACCCTCGGGCTATCAGTTATTGAAGGACTCAACTGGTTTGTTCAGAGAGAAGGCATCGATTCTGTGATGAATCTCCTCCAGAGAATTGAAACAATAACCGCTAATACCAATCACACGCTTCTTTTCCCAATGGATGCCCTTGCCTTTGACGCTATTGATTGGGCGAGAATACGGTCAATAGCCCCCGCCATGGAACAACCCCCAATGACCGAAGTAGAACTAATTCCACATCCTGAGCAAAAAACTGAATCCATAGAGCATGGCCCCCAACAGGAGTCACAACTGTTGGCGCAACTCACATCTTTACCCTCCCTCGGATTCAATAAGACGCAACTCTCCAAGAGAATGTTGCAGTGGAAGCGTATGGGCTTTGATGTCTCTGATTTGGAACCAGCTTTGTCACTCAGCGATTCCGATGAAATTCATGGCATCTACCTTTCAGTTGAAGAAAAAATTAGAACAGCAGTGGAATTGGCCCGCTTGTTGACATTGAATAGACAGAATTACGACGTAACCACCTTCGAAGTAACCATGTTTCGCATCATGCAATTAACGGGTTTAGACGAAATTGAATCCATGCTCCATGCACGTTCATGATGGAAGGCGACCGTATTCGGATTCGAGCCGAGCCAACCATGAACCTTCCAGTAAGGTGCTGGATAATGTGCGCAATTCTTTCGAAGTTGAGCGATCTTCAACGAGCGGGGGAATTATGCTCCGAACAAGTTGGTAAAACCCGTGAATATGAGGAGCAGGATTGAGAGGTTCGAATTCCAATGCTTGACAGGCCACCATTGCCTCGCAAGCGAGAACTTCTGCAATGCGTTCTGTGGCTTGGTAAAGGTTCCAAGTTGCCGTTGCTCCCATGCTTACATGGTCTTCTTGGCCTGCTGAAGTTGAAGTGGAAAACGCTGAACGGGGAGATGCATGCCCACGCAATTCGCCGAGGGATGCCCCAGCCACATATTGTACAATCATCACCCCTGATTCCAAGCCTGAGTTTTGAGCAAGGAATGCAGGTAATTCGCTTCGGGCGGGGTCAACCATTTGGTCGATTCTTCGTTCACTGATTGAGCCCAACTCAAATAATGCCAGAGATACAAAATCTGCAGTTAAGGCTAGTATTTCACCATGGAAATTTCCCTGAGATACGACCTCGTGGACACCCGGGGCCTCTGGCGTTGGGAATATGAGTGGATTGTCAGTTGCACTATTGAGTTCTGTATTGATCATTTCATCTAGCCGATGATAGGCCTCTAGAACTGCCCCGTGAACTTGAGGGGCACACCGAAACGAATATGCATCTTGTACGCGGTCACATTCAGCATGACTGTTTACAATCGGTGAATTGTTCAATAAAGTACGGATTCTATGTGCGACCATGGTTTGCCCTGGGTGCGGACGTGCTTTGTGGACGAGCTCATTTGAGGGAGTAAGGCTGCATTTTCTAGCCTCCATTGACGTACATAGAATGATATCTGCAAATGGCAGGAGATGTTTCAGGCGTTGATGGGCTAATGTTGTATACGCAGCCATTTGACTGGTCCCATTAATCAGGGACAAACCATCTTTTGCGGAAAGTTGGACAGGTAAAATCCCCATGTCGAACAGAACTTCAGCAGTCGGAATTACACTGCCGTCGTCTTTTATCAGATCCCCTTCTCCAATGAGAGAGAGGGCTAAGTGAGAAAGAGGGGCTAAATCACCGCTCGCTCCTAGGCTCCCGATTCTTGGAACAGCAGGGTGGATATTCGAATTCAAAAAAAGGACAAGTTGTTCAATGCAGTGAGGATGGATTCCAGAATGACCTTTGCACAATGAATTGAGCCGTATTACCATCATTGCTCTTACTTCTTTTACGCTCATCAAAGGACCAAGTGCCGTGGCATGCGACCGAATAAGATTAACTTGAAGTTGGGCCAAATCATCAGAAGATATTCGTTGATTGACCAATGCACCAAATCCAGTATTGATGCCATAGACAGTTTCATCGTTTTGAACAATACGCTCAACAACTGCCCGAGATGCATGGATTCCGGGCCAGGCATCTGGTGAGACTTCTACCACCGATTTCCCTTCTGCAACCATAATCACTTCACTCGGTGACAGCGTAGCCCCGTCAACAAATACTGTATGTTCCGCTGTCATCAAATTCACTCCAGCATACCATTGATTAAATCATCATCTGCGTGATTTGGAAGGGTGACTTCCAAAAGGGGTTCCAAATCCATGGCTCGTTCAATTGCAAATTCAGCACCGCTATTACGTGCCCATGCACGACGTGCTACGCCGTTGTTAACGTCCCAGTGAAGCATTGAATTCAATTTGTTTTCCGCTTCTTCAGAACCATCCAAAAGAAGACCGAATCCTCCATTGATCACTTCACCCCATCCGACACCTCCACCGTTGTGTATGCTCACCCAAGTAGCGCCTCGGAAGGAATCTCCTATCACGTTTTGAATGGCCATATCGGCTGTAAACATGGACCCATCCTGAATGTTCGCAGTTTCTCTGTAAGGGCTATCTGTCCCTGACACATCATGATGGTCCCTTCCGAGTACAATTGGGGCGGATATTCGACCGTCTGCAATCGCTTTGTTCATTGCAATAGCAATATTCCGGCGCCCTATATCATCTGCGTACAGTATTCGCGCTTGACTACCAACAACAAGATGATTTGAGCCAGCCTGTTGTATCCACCGGATGTTATCGTCTATTTGTTGGCGGATTTCATCTGGCGCATGGTTCAACATTTCTGTGAGCACATCCTCAGCAATTTTGTCTGTGATTGACAAATCTTCAGGTTTTCCACTCGTGCAGACCCAACGGTACGGGCCAAACCCATAATCAAAACAAATAGGCCCCATGATGTCTTCAACATAGGAGGGGTAGCGAAAACTACCGTCATCGTTCAATACATCTGCTCCAGCACGGGATGCTTCAAGCAAGAACGCATTCCCATAATCCCAAAAATACATTCCGTTCTTGCTGAGAGTATTGATTGCATTTGCATGCCGGCGAAGCGTTTTTTGAACTTCATTCACAAATTGTTCCGGACGCTCTGATAGCATGATCGCACTTTCCTCATATGAAAAATCAGCAGGAAAGTATCCACCTTGGAAGGGATTGTGAAGGCTGGTTTGGTCACTCCCCAGGTCAATGCTGACGTCTCGCTCTATGCAGCGCTCCCACAATTCAACGATATTGCCGATGAGGCCTACAGAAATTGGCTTTTTCTTTGATGCGGCAGACACCATCAAATCAATGGCCTCGTCGATATTGTCTGTAACATCTGTCAACCATCCTTGGGTGTGTCGTTTGCGTGCTGCATGTTCATTTGTTTCAGCTACGATACATGCTGCCCCTGCTATGGTTGCCGCTTTTGCCTGAGCGCCTGACATCCCTCCCAAACCACTGGTGATGAAGGTCACGCCGCCAAGTCCTTCTGACGCAGATAAACCGAGGTGCATCCTTGCTGCATTCAGCAACGTAATGGTAGTCCCGTGAACGATTCCTTGAGGGCCGATATACATGTAAGAACCAGCGGTCATTTGACCATACTGGCTCACACCCATAGCATTCATTTTCTCATACTCGTCTGGCGTGGAGTGGTTCGGAATGACCATGCCGTTGGTCACAACGACACGTGGCGCAGAGGGTGACGATGGAAAGAGGCCGAGAGGATGACCCGAATACATGACGAGTGTTTGTTCTCGCGTCATTTTACTCAAATATTGCATCACCAGTCTGTATTGTGCCCAATTCTGAAAAACGGAGCCGTTTCCACCATAGGTGATGAGTTCGTGAGGGAACTGAGCTACTGCTGGGTCTAGGTTATTTTGAATCATCAGCATGATCGCAGCCGCTTCTTGGCATTGGGCAGGATAGGCATCTAAGGGGTGTGCTTTCATGTCGTATTCAGTTGGCCTGAACCGGTTCATGATGATGCGCCCAAATGTGTTCAACTCATGGAGGAATTCCACAGCTAATTCAGCATGATGGTCCTTGTCGAAATACCTTAACGAATTGCGTAGAGCCAATTTCTTCTCTTGAGAGGTCAAGATTTGCCTTCTAGCAGGCGCATGGTCCACTGTAGAGTCAATGGGTTTGGACTGTGGGAGATTAGTGAGGATGCCCTCTCCAATATGCTTCCGAAGCGCGTCCCATTGCGAGTCCATGGCATCGGGTCGAACTGGTTGTCTTTGAGCATTGTTCTTCTTCACCGTCTAAACGATTCTTCGGCAACCTCAAAAAACCCCTTTGGTTGGGATTCTACAGAGGCGGTTTTCTGGACGGTAAGGGAGACGACATGGCGACTGTAAATGTCAAGCGCGAATTCAATATTGTTTTTGGCGCAACAATCGCATTTTCGCTTGCGTTTTTATTCGCAGGTGCCCTGTTTGTTGAAACCGTAATGGAAAGTTTGGTAGAGGATGATTCAGCCTACAACGGGCGAGTCCCCGTATGGGAACGTGAACTTCTTGAATTTGAGACTACTGGAGATTTTGGAGTAGCTATTGAAACGGGCCCATATTCCCTTCTGCCCACTGAAAATGAATGGAATTCAACACATCATTTCGTCGAGTATACTCTGCCCATTGAGGAGGGGGGGGCGGCTCCAAATGCACTCATTAGTCTCGCTGTATGGCGACCAAACGTACCTGAAGGCACATTAGTGCCGGTTATTGCAGAATTTGGACCTTATTTTCAAGAACAGAGTGTTGAAACACCTACGATTGAAGTCCCTGGATCTTGGCTCGGTCAAATGATTATTGACCAAATTCTACCCCACGGCTATGCCTTTGCTCAAGTATCCGTTGCTGGGACTGGACGATCAAATCACTGCATGGACCTAATGGGCAATGCTGAACAACTTGGCAACGATGCAGCAGTACGTTGGCTGGGAGAACAATCATGGTCGAATGGCGCAGTAGGAATGATTGGAAAATCATATGATGGAAGCACACCATGGCAGGCTGCTATGTTTGGTTCGGAACATGATTATCTGAAAACCATCGTGCCTATCTCGGGGCTCATTGGTGTAAAAGAACTCATGTGGCGAAACGGTTCTGCAGAAGCAAGAGCCCCAATTATGCATAATGGTGTTTATGGTTCATACGGGCTTGACGGCGACGAGGAAGATTATCAAAACCTATGCCCAGATTACATCATCGGGCCAGGCACTGGGGTTTCAGCGTATTTGTTAGGGTCTGAGGTCGCAGGAGACTATTGGGCTGAACGGTATTTCCTTGACCGTGTCCTTGAACACTATACCGGTAGTGTCTATCTCATCCAAGGCATGCATGACTGGAACGTAGACCCTCACATGGCTGTTCCAACAATCAATGCTCTCAAAGATGCTGGAATTGACGCAAAAGGCCTCTTTGGTCAATGGGACCACGATTATCCAGACCGTCCCGTTCAACTTGACGACAGATCCGATTTAGGTGGTCGCGGTGGAGAAGCTTTCCCCGAGATGGTAAGGTATGATTGGATGCAAGACCTGTTGGAATGGTTTGATTTCTATCTCCGTGATGTCGGAGACCAACCTGGGCTCTGGATAGAGATACAATCAAATCAAGGCTCATGGAGATTGGAAGATCGATACCCTCCTGCAGATGTTGAAATTCTGGAGTGGGACTTGGGTGGTGTGATGGAGAATGTAGGCGGTACAACCACTGTGACACCTGGATTGAACAATGGACCCGTTTGGGAGTCCCAACCTCTCAACAGCACACTTTACATCGCGGGCGTACCAAGGCTCCATGTTGACGTAACAACCGCAACTCTAGGTGGACAGTTGTATGCTCTCTTAGAGGACTGTAATCCAGATGATAATTGCATCCATATTGGACATGCAATAATGGATTTAAGATACCACGCAGGTGGAGATGAAATTCAGACATGGACGCCTATCATTGAAACAATCAATGCCAAAATGGAGTTCTTCCCGTTAGATGTGGAAGTAGAAGAAGGTCATCGCATTAGGGTTTCACTCCAATCAACTGGAGAGGACTATTTGCCAGCAAGCACAACATCTGTGGTATTCATACAAGAGGGAGCATCATCAACCCTTCAGTTGGATACATTTTCCCCAGATGAACGCCAATATTTTACTCCACCAGCTTGCATGCACGAATTGTGTATTCAAGCAACCAGTTCTTGATTCGACGTCTTTTCTGTATCCCATAGCGTAAACACAATGCCGGAAAGCATCATCAATCCGGCGAAGAGTATTACGCCGTATCGAATTGATAGTTCGGTATATTCCATCATATATCCGGCAACGCTGGTTGATACAGAAAAGGCCAATGATAAAATCAACATGTCCGTGGAAAATACACGGCCTCGGATTTCATCTTCGACCCATTGTTGAGTGAGAATGGTAGATAGCACCCAATTTGCTCCACTGGCACTATGCGCAATAACAACGAGGACAACAGTAAGCCACAGTGTGATGTC
>JABJFP010000287.1 GCA_018662715.1 Methanobacteriota archaeon
CACCACCTGCACCACCTGCTGCTGACGTATTACTGGCACCACCTGCACCTCCTGCCGCTGATGCACTACTAGCACCACCTGCACCTCCTGCTGCTGATGCACTACTAGCACCACCTGCACCTCCTGCTGCTGATGCACTACTAGCACCACCTCTACCGCCTACTACCATGGAAGGAGATTCTGAAGAAACTGAAGATTTGTCTCCAGATGAACTAATTGGTGAACAGGCCGGAGCAACTATTCGTTCTAGAGCCGAGGTTGATGAAGTTCCTGGCGACAAACTGGAAGGCTCTTTGCATGAAGTTGAAAATTCGACTCTCAATAGTGACGGAGAAATAATCAAGCAATCGGTAAAAGGAACACTTACTATCAACAATCCATCTAGTGAAGACAGAATTTACGATATTGATGTAATCCTAGACAATGCCGATTCCACCGATATTGGAGGAGACCATGTTTCAGTTGACGAATTAGAGGCTGGTAAGAAATACAGCATGAAATATAAGGTCGATGGAATGAGAATGCTTGTTCTAAGAGAACACCTAGATACTAACCCTGCTCGCTCTCAAGAGCGCTCTTTATCAGTTGCTAATGGCCCAGAAGGCGGCCCATTAGCTCTAGAAATTGAAGTCGAAAATGTTTCCAATGTAACAATCGATGATGTTGAAGTCTCAAGACCGATACCTAGTGAAATGTCTTTTGAGAACCCAGGTGCTTCTGTAATTGAAGGAGATAATCTGACTTGGTCCGTAGGCAGTCTTTCTGCTGGAGAGAAGAAAACTCTTACTATTGAAGGTAAGATTACGGTCACTGGTACCAAGACAATTAATGCTGGTTCTGCATCTGCGACATATACTGCAAATTCTACTCTATCCAGCCTAAACTTCAGAGAATTGGATGCATTTTGCCGAGGATTTACTTACATGCGTGTTCGAGAGGATGAAAGACCTGATAATTGGGTTTGTAAGACTATATTCGAAAACCGTTCTTCCTTCGCTGTAGACTTGGTCAAACTGCAAGTTACTATGAAGGGAAGCAACGAACTATTGTTCGATATTTCTGATGTCGATGATGATGTATTGCCTAATGGTAAGTGGGAGTCTGATGAAAGAACTGTTGAAGCAACTTCTGAACCAGATTTCACATATGACTTATCTTATACAATTCTACCAAGAGCTGTTCGGTCTACTGAAGGTTCAATTACTCTGGAAGAAAATTCATTCGAGATTCTCGAAGCGGATGTTGAAAAGAAATACTCGACCACTGGACTTCGCTCATATAGAAGTCAAAAGGTAGGAGCATCATTGAAGTTGACCAATTCTGGTTCTTCAACAATTAATTTGATGAGAATCACAGATGATATTCCTGGACTATTCGAGGCCCCTGACCTCGAATCCATGAGAATCAGTATAGCTGGCAAAGAACTAGAACCCGACCAATACAAGGCAGAAGTTAGTGCTGGAATCACACTGGAGAAAGAGCACCGATCCCCTGATGGTGACGGACACACTCTTACTCTCACTATTGGTACAAGAGGGCCACTAGGATTGGCATCTGGCGATGATATTTCTATCGAGTATGATTTGATTGCTCCAGATCCATCACCAGATAACAAGATGGTAGTTGCTCCTCTACGCACTGAGTTTAGCGCAGAGAGATTTGGTCCAGTCTGCTCAAGAGACTGTAGTAATCCTCCTTCCCTCAAAGTAATCCATCACCGAAGAGACTTCTCCGCAGGTAAGCAAGCAATACCGCTTGGTGGTAAAGGTAGATATGAAGTCTTGATTCTATTCGAAAATAATGGAGACACGGCTTTACAAGATGTTTACATCAATGATGTCATACCTTCAAACTTTGATATCAAAGATTGGCATATCAAGGGAACTGGCGGAAAGCGTGATGATTGTGAGATGACTAATGAAGAAGGAGACGATGGCTCTCATGTAAGTTGGATGATTCCAATTGTCGGCAAGGGTGAGAGAGTAGAAGTCTCTTTCGAAATCAAAGGCTCTGGAGAAGTTGATGCTGAAGCACTAAACAGATTCCATGGAGTTCACTTTGGAGATGAAGTGGAGACCGAAGATGTTCCAAATCTTGAGGAAGAATCTGTCGAAGAAGCAGTTGAAGAAGTTGTTGCAGAATCCGATGAATCTTCTGAAGAAGAAGCACCTAAGGTCACATGGAGAGAAGATGTACTACTACGTGTAATGAAGGCTGGCGGGATAGAAGACCGTGATGCATTTATTGCTCATGCGGTAAACTTTGACCATGACGATAATGGATATCTAAAGAAGGCTGAACTAGAAGACGCTGCTAAAGCTTGGAATGAAATGAATTCCGATGAAGTTGTGGCTGCTGAAGAAACTGTAACTTCCGAAGAAGTTGTTGAAGAATCTGGAGAGCCTTCTGAGCAAGATACAAGTGACAAGGCTTGCCCTATTTGCACTACAAACAATCCTCATGATGCTGCAATATGCAGTGCCTGCGAATACGTTTTTGAGTGAAATTACTGGGGTAAAACCCATTGAGGCCAGAACTCATTTTCTGATGAAGAGCTAACTATAACGAGAGTAGGTCTGTTCAAACCAGAGAGATATTGGTCGAGTGGCACAGGGGTTGAAGGAGGAATTACTCCGTCTCTAAGGTCCA
>JABJFP010000279.1 GCA_018662715.1 Methanobacteriota archaeon
AGTGAATGAATGAAGTTGTCACCAAACCCTTGCTCTTCGATGTGGGCGCGAGCGATGTCGTCCAAAGCCCAAGCCGGCGTACCAGCCTCAATCAGGGGAAAGGTGAGGTTTTGGGCATCGTAAACAGCCATGTATGCCTTGATGATGGTGTCATTTGTAGTCCCCCCGACCATGTAACTTCTAGTTACATCACTGACCCAATCGTTGACTCTTGCACCGAGGTCAACAACAACAACATCACCGACTTGTACTTGTTTTGGGCCCGCACCATCATGTTCTGGGTCGCCATGAGGGATGGCTCCATTTGCACCTGATGCGACAATTGTTGAAAAGGAGGGCCAATCTGGGTTAGAGCCGTTTTCGATCATCGCCCTGTCTATTTCATCAGCGATGGCTCGTTCACTGAGTTCTGCTCCCATGAGAACCTGCCAGAGCATTTCTCGAGCTACGCTTTGTCCAATATTGGCCAATCTCACCGATTCACGGATGGATTCATCTTTGTTTGGAGATATGCCCGTTGGGGCGGGGAACCCGCCGTTGAGCGCCCGCTCCACTTCGGTTTCGCACGCCATTGCTGGCGGCAATGTCGCCATCATTAGAGAGAGAATCACTCCTATCATGAGACTTGTGCGCATGATTTACCGAAACCCCCCTCCCTCTTTGATGCATCGGCATGTTCATGGTCGTCCCTCTACCGCCAAGAAAGTAAGGTGGCGTTGATGTCAGAAAAACCTCTTGTGATTGATGTTGTTGACAACGGAGGGCAATGGACTCACCGAGAGTGGCGTATGTTGCGCTACCTCAAAGTGGATACAAAAATCATTGAAAACACGACGCCGGTTAGTGAGATGCGGGAGCTCGACGGGCTCATCCTTTCTGGAGGAGCTGCACGAGTCGGTTTGACGGGAGAGTTGGGCAATTGTGCGGCATTCTTGGAACTTGATATTCCGATTCTCGGCATCTGCGCCGGCCATCAATTCATGGCTCGGCACTATGGAGGAGATGCTCGGGAGTCGCCAGAACCTGAATTTGGAGCAATGGAAATCAATCTTGAGCGTGAGGGCGGGAAGATCTTCGCCGGCACTGAACAAACTCAGACGGTCTGGGAGTCTCACAATGATGAAGTGCATGAAGTACCGGAAGGCTTCTTCATCACAGCAAGCAGCCCATCCTGTAAGGTTCAAGGCATGGAAAACGATGCAGGTAACCGTTTTGGGCTCCAGTTCCACCCCGAGGTGAACGATTCTGAATTCGGCAAAGAGATGTTTGAAAATTTTGTTCGGGTTTGTCAGGAAAACAAGAAAAACCGGCAAAATTAACATCTAAACTCGGCAATAGACTTAATATGGACAAAAAAAGCCCTTGGGTTAATGTCCCTCAAGCGACGCTCCCAATCCGGCCTACTTGTGACCCTCCTAATGCTGACTGCTCTTGCTCCAATTACCATGGTCCAGGCCCAGCCCGCATCACCCTCCGAATTCTATTATGGGGTTGAATACGATTGGTCCAGCCTTGATGACGACTTTTCAAACTTGAGCGGCTTAAACATTGACGAACTCCTCACCGAAATTATGGACGATGCAGAAGGCGCTGGATTCAATTTGGACCTCGGACAATTGACAACCGGCTCAACCAATGTTTATGTTCACCAAACAGAAGACATCACCATGCAAACCATCCAAGACGGTAACGGAGACGACGTTCAGGTTTGGAGTCGGACCAGCGACGTGGTTCTGCGACACGGTATCCTCTTTGACGGCGTGCTTCTCACAGATTGGGATGAGGGAGCATCCTTCGGAGGCGACGACACTTCCATTGACATCGACGTCATCTCGCAGTTTGAAAACGTCCTTACCGTTGACATCCTCTACACTGAGTACCTCACCGACGCTTACAAACTCGTTGGCGCAGACATGGACATTGACATGACCGTTGGCGTAGACATGTCGCTTGATGTTGACATCGCCCTAGAAGGCGGTGGCGAAGACCTCGCCGTTGACTTTGAAACCGGTATTAATTTTGGTTACAGCATGGAGTCAACCGACGCTGCATGGCGCCTAGAGAGTCAAAGCCCAATCTACATTGAAGCATCAGAGAATGAACAAACACATTGGGAATGCACCGATTATGAAGAAGATGTCGGCGTTTGGGATGAATGGTATTCAATCGAAGTGTACGATCTTTGTGGAGATGTATCAGGGACTTACACTGGTTCTGCAGATTACGAAATCTACTTCACAGGACTTCCAACCGAAGAATTTGGCCTTGACTCCGGAGAATTTGATTTGACGGTGTCCGACGAATTCGCACAATCCGGCAACTACGACGGAGAGTTTGACGCTGGTGCAGATTTCACAATGGAGCCTGACATGGAAGGAGAAGACTTTGAGGTTAGCCTCGGAAACGGCGAGACCGTTGACGCTGTAGCGTGTGTTGACTGCCCTCCAGGAAACCCGATCATGTTCATGATGATGGGCAACGTACTTGGCCACGCATCGCTTGCATTCGGAGAAGAAATTGCGGATGATCTTGAAGCAAGCTTTGAAGATTCAATCGTTGATATGTTCCTCGACGAATGGGCAGGCAACCTCGCAGAAGGCAACAGCGATGACGGTTGGGACCCGTACGAAAACCAGTGGCAATGCGACAGTGGCCAGTGGATTTACGAATGGTATGTTAACGACGGAGATGAAGATTGCTACGATGGTTCAGATGAGATGACAATGTACGCTTCCTACCAGACCGGCACAGATTGGGAGACGGGTGAACCCTATCAATACCTATCTGGTGCTGTTTGGGCCAACGACCTCTCCTTTACTGACAGAATGTTCACTTGTGATGATGGAACTACAATCATGTGGACCGCCGTTAATGACAATAACTACGACGATTGTGACGATGACTCCGATGAAACTCAAACCGATTCCAATGGTAATCCTTCCCAATACCAATGCGAATCATCAATTACCGCCGAAACCATCAGTTGGGATCAAATCAACAACGGCTATGCCGATTGTGATGACGGCTCGGATGAGCGAAACACAAACGAAATTTACCATGTCGAGTCAACACTACTTGATGGCTCCATGTCAGATGCTAATACCTTGTACCACAACGATACAATTACAATTTGCGGTGGAGGCTATGAATGGGACAGCATATGCGACATGCAACCACAAGAAGACGACGAAAGAGATTGGTTTAGTTATGGATATGAGGACCTGACAGATCCTGGCCTCAATTATGGTGCAAATGAATTGTGCATCACCGGCAACATCCTGCTCAACGGCAACTCGGTCTATCAACAACCCATGATGTGCGATGAGCACTGGAAAGGACCCGACCTATCACACATGGATGTCTACAGCGAAGGCATGGAGATAAATTACGATGCAAACGTGTATCATTACGACGATCAAGAGTCAGATGTTGAATTTGTAGTTGAATTGTATGCTGTTGAAGATGAACAGGACTTTGACGGCCCAGGCCAAGAAGAGGCCATACAAACTCAGTCGTTTTCACTTGAACAAGACAGCTCACAATCCTTTATCGAGGGAACATTTGATGTTTCCACAGAAGGCGATTACTGCATCTCCATGAGCCTTGTTGCTCCCGGAGAAACAGAGGCATACGATGATGAATATCGATGCGAGGAAGTTTCCACAGAGGGCGACCCAAGCGACCGCATCACCACTATTGCTGAAGCTATTGCCGACTCTGGTCTTCAAAACGTTATGGAGAATTTTGCTGAAAACCTTGAGGAAACCTTTGAGGATGTGTCTGAGAATGAAGCCCCCGAATTCCCATACAGCGACGGCATGTGGGCTCCACTGTGGAGTACCGAGCACGCCACCATCATTGGAGTTGGCCTCTATGCAGTGGATGAAGACGGCGATAAGTATGTCATCGCAGGCCCTGAAACCACAGGATACAGTGAAGACCTTCCAATGACATTCATGTCCGTTCGTTATTTGACCGGCACCTCCGCTCAGTCTGCTCAAACAACAATGGCAGACTTTGAGGACCTTGACGACATTGTTGACATTGAAGACCACGACCTCTCTGCTCTAGAAGATGCTCTAGAGCAAGCCGGAGTAGATACTTCAGCGTTGGGCCTAGGAGATGATGGAACGGCCGATGGAACCTCTGACGGAGATGGAACCGCAGTACCAGATACTGCAGAAGATATTGCAGAAGATGCAGGACTTCTTCCATTCCTCTCTCCACTTTCTGTGTTGGCTATGGTTGGGATTGCAGCCCTTGCTGGTAGCACCCGCCGTCGTGAAAACAACGAGTGACTCAAAAAGCACGAACGCTAGGCGTCTTCCATGAGGCCGCCCCGTCCACGCGCTTTCGCTGGCTCTGGCGCCGTGCGTTTGGCCATCACTGCGTTGCTTGCAGTCCATGTATTCATTTCAGCATGGTTGGTTGCAAC
>JABJFP010000041.1 GCA_018662715.1 Methanobacteriota archaeon
ACGTTTGAATGGACCAAGGGGGCAATATTTCTCATTGAGACTTATCGTTTGCAAATCTTTATCCTCGCACTTTGTTTTGTTGTTCTAGACCTGCTTTTTTGGTACAAAACAGAACAAAGTGTATTCCTGGACGGCATATTAGGACTGTTCAAGGAAGTCGCCAGTTTCTTGTAAAAATCCTCTCAAAATTCGATGTTTGGAATCTAAATCAAAGGGGGCCCCTTGCACACGTATACGTGCATATCGGTACCCATGAAGGCACACACATACGCAAGGAGTCACCATAATGCCCACGTGCAGGAAAAATACGAATACACTGGGGTTCTAATTAGGGATTAGGATGATGGCTTCATAAGAAAGTAAACGAGGTACTAGGGGGCACTAATGCAGGATTCCAGAACACGTGAGAATTTCAGGCAATGAAATCCTTGAAAACTTGAATGACTCAAATTCTTCTTCGCAGCCGTTCCATCGCTGCATCTGCTTCTGATAAATGATTCAAGCAGTCTTCAATACGACTGACTCCAAGCATTTCCTCAGCCAGAGCAATCGCTCGTTCACATTCCCTTCTGTCTTCGTCTTCAACTGTGATTTGAGAGGCATCACATTGATTTCTCAAGGTTCGCCATTCATCAATGACAAAGTCGTAGAGTTCCAGTGCATCATCACTGGCTTTCCCTTCCTTATCCAATCCAGCAGTCATACGTTCAAGGAGCATACCAGCATGGGACCATGATTTGGCCTGTGCTGCCTGATCAATTTCTTCCAAGGCCTTTGCCCATGATTCTTCATCATCTCGACCCGTGAAACGCTGAATGAGCTTTTTGCGTTGTTTGAGGGCCCTAAGGACATCATCCATTGCGGCCCGTTCTTTCTCTATGGTGCGAACAACTCCGTCTGCTAACCCAATTGCCTGGCTGGCATGGCCTTGGTCTACGGCTTCTTCGGCTTGCTTGAGCCGGCCCTCCAATTCAGAAGTATCCAATCCGTCAGCCTGCTTGAGTTGCCGATGGGCTTCTTTGAGGGATACGAGGGCGCGTTCTTGAGCGTCTCCATCTGCAAGTAATTGCGTGGGAATGACTGAGGCATATTCGAACGCTTCATGCGGTTTTTCAGAAGCAAGGAATTCCTTGGCTTCACTCAACATCTCGTGCAACCGCTTGATTCCATCTCCCTTTTTCCCGTCAAGAAGGCGAGATGCTTCGGTAATGGCTTCTTCGGCTTGCCCCCACCATTCAATAATTTCAGAAGCCCTCTTTTTGGCTTCACGGAAGAGAAGTTCACCCTCTCGTAGAGAACCGAGTTGGACCTCGCGCTCACCCATGTCAAACGCTTTTTGCGGACGCTTTGCAGTTGGAGCAATATCCGATGCTTGGTTAACAGCCTCCAATGCATCATTACGAATGATTTCTACATCATCTGCAAGAGAGAGAGACCGCTCCATATCTTCCTCACCCTCATCCAAAAGTCTCATGCCGTATTTCGGGTCCAAATGCCCTTCTTCTCGGGCAGTGGTGAGAAGACTAGCAGCCTGGTCAACAGCAGCTCCTTGAGATTTGAGTTCTAAGAGTCGTAGTTCTAATTCATCCAGGCGCTTCTTGAATGCCTTGCGTAGAACTTTTTGGTCGTCTCCCACCATCCATGCATAGACTGTGTCAACAACGGACAGCAGAACGATGAGTGGGGCTATGAAAGAGATAATTTCTGTGTAATCTGCAGATTGTGAGAAGAGTAGGGTTGTGGCGGAGGCGCATCCGATTCCAGTGAGAATCGAACGGAAGCGAAGGACGTCAAAACCACCTCTTAGGAGTGTTCTGGACTGAGCACGGCAGAACCACCCAACGGACATCACAAGGATACTTCCTACGAGCCCGCCGTTCAATTCAGCCTTCAAGCCGAGCGCTCCAATCACCATGAGGACTGGCCAAGCAATGGTTGTTGATGCACCGATCCGGCTTCGTGCAGCAGGGTCATCCAATGCCAAATCCTGCAGTATAATCCCCCAAAATAACAGAAGCATTGGAGCACCAAATCCAGCAAGTGCAACTCCTTTATCGCTGAACAAGCTAGATAATGTCGGCCAAGCAAGCCATATTGCACAAAGAAGAATTAGAAGTGCAGCGGCCATAGTTACTGTATCAACGCGTTTGGCCCTTCGTTGACGCTCGGATTCAATAGCAGAATCGACATCAGCCCAAGTGACCATGAGGTTCCGACAGCAGTTTTACCCATAACCACTCCGCTTTGTTGGCCGGAAATTACCCTAGCGCTCTCATCGTTGCTGTCGGCAATGTTCATGGGTGTCTTTCACCCGTTGTAGAAAAGCGAGGGAGTAATATGGCCGGTCTCATTACCATGGATGATTTATCCAATGACGAAATTCAGAGCATTCTAGAAGACGCAGAACGCCTACTTCCTGTGGCAGAAGGTAAGATTTACTTGCCATTACTTCAAGGGAAAATACTTGGAAATCTGTTCTTTGAACCAAGTACGCGAACGAGAATGTCATTTGAAACAGCAATGAAGCGTTTGGGTGGGGATGTTGTTAATCTTGGTGATGTTAAAACATCGTCAGTCGTGAAGGGAGAGACCCTTTTTGACACCATTCAGATGGTGGATGGATATACCGATATCATCGCCATGCGCCATCCTCGTCAAGGAGCTGCTCAGTACGCTCAAGATGCGGCGAGAGTCCCTATTCTGAACGGTGGAGATGGAGCAGGCCATCACCCAACGCAAACCATGCTTGATTTGTTCACCATCAAACAAGCTCACGGGCGCCTCGACGGGTTGAAGGTGATTCTTGCAGGAGACTTACGATATGGCCGAACCGTACACTCACTAAGCCATGCCTTGACCCGCTTTGGTTGCGAATTGATTTTTGCAAGTCCAAAACTACTCAGAATGCCTGCTGAAATCGTTGAGGACTTGACGGCTCACGGTGCTAATGTGGTCGAAACCGAAGACCTACTCTCATCATTGGAAGAGGCAGATGTTGTTTACATGACACGAATTCAAAAAGAGCGTTTTGCAGATGAAGATGAATATACCAAAGTGGCCGGGGCATACAAATTGCACGCTTCCAATCTGGAAGGTACCAAAGAAGACATGATTATCATGCACCCACTTCCTCGTGTAGATGAAATTCATCCATCTGTGGATCAAACACGTCATGCTCGGTACTTCCAGCAAGCATTCAATGGAGTTGTGGCAAGAATGGCACTTTTGTGCCGCTTACTGGGCGTGAAGGTTCCCGAAGATATTTCTCCAGCTGGAGGTGAGTTGTGATGTCACAAGAACACAACATGCGACGTGTAACTGCAATCCGAAACGGGACTGTCATTGACCACATCCCATCTGGGCAGGCAATGCGTGTGCTTGAAATGCTCAACATGAACAAAACCACATCAGTTCCGGTTTCTATGGTCATGAATGTCCCATCTAAGAAAATGGGCACGAAGGATATCATCAAGGTTGAAGACCGAGAATTGACTCAAGATGAACTCAATCGTCTTGCTCTTGTTGCACCTGAAGCCCATGTGGCCATTATTCGTGCATACAGCGTGGCTGAAAAGATGACCATTCAAATCGGGGAAGAAGTTACGAATGTTGTTCGATGTACCTTCTCAAACTGCATCACCACAAATCTGCGCGAACCATTAGCCCACCGCTTGCGTGTCATGGGGAGAGAGCCTCTTGTTCTGCGGTGCCACTATTGTGGCCGACCTCAAGACTTAGAGAAGTTGATCGGCAATCTGCTGTGATCACTCTTCATCAATCGATAAGAGGTCTCTCATGTCGCAGGCTTTGCATTGCAAGCCCGACGTCATACTTCCGCACCGTTCACAAGGTTGAGGGGGGGCAGGTCGGGTTGAACCACCGCCCAATTCTACAACCTGGTCTCGCAGTGCTTTGACTTGATCAGCCATCCGAACGAGGCCGTGCCGAGTGCCTGGGACATCGGCTTCCATAGTTGCAACTAATTCTCGATGCCTCCATCGTAGTGCGCCTTTTGCATTCGGGCATTCTTCATGATGAATGGGGAGATTTTTGTGGGTTGCATAGAGGTGGATTTCCTGCTCGGGAACCCAGCGCAAGGGGACAATTCGTGGTGCTAGACCATCCACTCGATTCGTAGTGTGAGGTGCAAGCCTGAGTGTGCGCTCCATATCGCCGTTTGATACATTCATCAACACTGTTTGAGCCATATCGTCTAAATTATGCCCCAATGCGATGTAATCTGCACCAATTCGCTCTGCTAGATGGTTGATTCCTTGCCTTCGGAAGACCCCGCAGTACGCACAAGGCATTCTTGGGGCATTTCTGTCTTTCTTCATCGCCATTGGTAGCCTGCGAACTACTTCGTCCATTTCAATAAACGAAAGTTCAGGATATGATACGACCTCATGGCGGATGTCCAACTGGTCACAGAGGTCTTTCGCACACACAATGGACGGAGGACGGTATCCCTCTATGCCCTCGTCAACGGTTCCCGCCACGATCGTTACATCTCTGCGTTCTCCGAGTAAATCCACGAGAGAGTGCAGCAAAACGGCGGAATCCTTCCCACCAGAAACCGCTACTAGGATGGTTGTATGCTCGCCTCGCTTAAGCGGAAGTTGCATTCGCAGTTCTTTTCCAATCTTCTTCCGAACAGACTTTGCGAGGTGTTTCCCACACAGAATTCGCCCTGAGTACGCTTGTTCGACAACGGCAGGCCTGTTGCAGGAATCGCACGTAGGGATTTGAAATGGTCCCTCCGTTTCTGCCTCGGCCATAACCTGTGGGGCGTCGCTGGAGTGTTTCAAATCAACGGCTTCAGAATTGAGATTACCAAGGCAGACATAAATTTCAATTTTCT
>JABJFP010000280.1 GCA_018662715.1 Methanobacteriota archaeon
AGGTCAAACAGCGCCGTGGGGTCCGACAATAATTCTGCTTTCTTATTACGGCCTGCTAAGACCGTCACATCATGTCCTGATTGAGCGATAGCGTCTGCAACATTGAGTGAAAATGAATCCAAATTATCAATGAAGAGCACACCACAATCCCCATTGCTCTCAATGCACTGTTCAAGCGTTTGAACCGAGGCAGGAGTTCCTTTTGCCGCTGTTAGATTTTGATAACCGATTGGATGAATTTCAAGTTCGCCCCGCGGGATTGGGTTTTCATCGGCTTCCATCCATCCCGATGCAACTCGCAATGCAGCACCTTTCCAGACAGCTTCCGAAACCTCTTTTGCGGCGTCTGAAGCAATAGTGATTCCACCACCGGCTCCGATGCTTCCTGCCCAACCAGATGTAGTTCTGTGAGCCTCAAGCGTCCGAATCAATATATTCCAAGATGAAGAACCCGTGTGGACGTCTACCCAGCCTGCTGA
This sequence comes from Methanobacteriota archaeon, assembly GCA_018662715.1. GTDB lineage: Archaea > Thermoplasmatota > Poseidoniia > Poseidoniales > Poseidoniaceae > Poseidonia. Next base: position 480 of record JABJFP010000280.1, read on the forward strand.
ACCGGTCCAGAACGAACGTGGATGCTGTTCAAGCTCATCAATTACGGCGCAAACCATGGTTCTGGGACAGCCCGTGATAGAGCCTCCTGGAAAGATAGACTGGAAGGCAGTTTTCCCGTTGTGTTCCGGCCTGAATGTTCCGGTAATATGGCTGACAAGATGCTGAACATTTGAGTAAACTTCAACATCAAATCGGTCGATATCAACCGAGCCCACTTCACATACACTCGAGAGGTCATTTCGCATGAGGTCGGCAAGCATGCGATGCTCGGCTCGTTCCTTTTCATCTCCAAGCATTGCATTTCTAAGAACTGCTGCTTCTTCTGGGGTTGAACCTTGTAGGCATGTACCTTTGATTGGGGATGAACGGATGTGTTCTTCATTGCAATCGAGGAGAGATTCTGGAGAAGAGCTGGCTAATGCAAATCCAACATCGTCGGCTTCAAGGTAGACTGAATACGGTGCAGGATTGCTCTGCGTGAGGTGTTTAAACACCTCAAAGGGATGTTCAATAGGCCCCTGCCAGTGTTTTCCAACATTGACCTGATAGACTTGTCCTGCAATGATCCCTTGACGAACCCGTTCAATGTTTTCAATATGGGTTTCATCATCGTGGGTTGTTGTTTCCACATGTCGTAGGAGGGACGTCTCGACGGTTTCAGTGGGTTTCACTTTGAGTGCCTCTTGAGCGCCATCAGCCCAGGGCGAATCTGCACCGAAAATATCGAGTTCATCGCTGTGGCGGTCGTGGAAAATCCCCCCTTCAATGAGCCACATGACGCTCAAAAGCGTTCCTTCTTGGGGAGGGTTCTGAAGGAGAAGCGGTTGAGTCCATTGCATCATATCGTAAGCCATTGCTCCAGACCAAAAGGGGCCTGAAGCCATGCCGTTACATCCTGGTTTGTCAAACGGTTCAGGAGATGTAATCGGTTGTAGTTTGTTCAGCAAGTCACCTACACTTGAGGCGATAAGGGTGACGCTGTGATACCAACTACCGTGCTTCCATTCTTCTATCTCGGCTCTTAACTCACACTTTTCTTCAATCAATTGTATGGTTCCAGAAATTGGAGAATGCGGTTCTGCCGCTGGCATTTGTAAACGGGATGGTTGACGGATGATAGCACGTTTCTTTGGAGGCGCCGCAAGCATTGACCAGTTGGCCAGATGAGACGCAGGGCCGCCTGAAATCAACATCACTCTGTCTGGAGAACCGTGTCGAAACGCTTCTTGTCCGAGCAACTTACACTGGCTGAGGTGGGTAGAAAGTTCGGTCATATTCACCGACATACTCTCGCCCCGTCTACGACCAGGTGGCCTCTTGGGTAAAATGTTGGTTGATAATTTTTTGACATTGTTTGGATAAAACCGTGGACTGCCCAACGCGTTCGCCATCAATTGAGTCCACTCGGCAAGCGCCCAGGCCAGACCCTACAACGACCAGTTCATGGCATCGGGCAACGAGACGTTCATTCAAGCGGCCCCGAACTACTGGTAGTCCAAATTCAGGGAGTTTTGCTTCAAGCAATGAGGAAGTGATTCCATCCACCCCTCCATCTTCGTCAGTAGGTATCCAAACCGTCCCGTCTTCATCAAGCAGCATCGGAGTACCTCGGTCAGCATCAACCAGTGCGTGTTCATGAACGAAAAGAGCAACATCACAACCAGCCTTTTCTGCTCTCACTCGGGCTTCGTTGTACGGCGCCCAATCTCCGTGCTTACAGCCGTTTGTCTTCGGATTCCACCGTGGGGCGGGAACCGATATCGCGTCCAATGACTCATTACGGACGGTGAACGGTCGGTGCTGAACCCTCCAGCCTTGTTCGGCTGAATAGGACAGTCGAACGAGTCCCATTTCACTGACCTCAACGTCCATAGAAGGAAATGTTTCGGGAAGTGAGATTCTCAACCTTTTAGCATGGTCTTTCATCCGCATCAAATGCGCCGGACCATCAGCGATTTGTCCCTTTGAGTTGACTACAGCGGTGGTAAAGACCTCGTCTCGGGGCCCACTTGTTTGACTCATTCCTTCGCCTCAGAGAAGATCATCAAGGAACGATGTGTCAATTTGCGGCGAAGGTGGTGGAGTTTGCGCACCTAAGAGGTCATTCACAACATCCGCACGAACTTGTGGCTGCAATACCGGCTGGGCTGGTTGATATTCTGTCCGACCATAATTGGTCGATTGGATTTGGTTTGCGGCGGCGTAGATGTCAGTCGCTTGTTGTTGAGAAACACCTTGTGGTGGAGCAGGCGGAGGGGATGCAGGAGGGGCCTGGCCGGGAGCATCTCCCCAACCTTGGTCTTGGATGCCCCACGTTGCTTCTTGCAATTCCCAACTCTTTGAGCGGCGATTACTGCTTCCTCTCGAGCGGACAACAAGTACGGCCAAGAGTACCACGATGACGAGCATACCAGCGGCAATCAAATTCGGTCCAGTAAGAAGTGATTCAAGCGACAATTGGCCAGAATCATCTCCATCTACAGGTGCTTTACCGTCATCTCCGAATGCATTCAGTTTGACCGAGGTGACGGTCTCCTTACTGAGGCTTTCATCATACGGAGTTACAGCGACATACCATGCACTTTCGTTGTCAAGCTCTTCAAACAGGCTTGGGGTAATCAGGAACGAATTGGATGCTTTGACATCGCCAACCATTGTTGCATCTGTAATGTCTTCAAAGGCGGAATCGGAGATGTAGACGTGGTATCCACGAACTTGCGCATCGGTGGAGTGGTCCCATTCAACGAAGATGTTGGTCTCCATGTCCCACGTGGCGGTTACAGATTCAATGTCCGGGAGGTAGTTTCCAGGGTCTGTGACTCCGTCGTCAATAGATTGTGCGTTGACCACGGTGAGGTCAGTTGTATGTGCATTGCCTGAGGTATCAACAGCCACGACAGCGACCCAGATATCTTGGCCAGGTATGACAGGTGTGTCTCCAGCAACGATATCAATGGTGAGTGGAAGTGAAGGATTTCGGTCCAAGGATGCAATGGGTGTCAAGGCTTGGCCGTTTGGATTTGCAGCATTAAACTCAAAGGTGGCTGCGTAGACATCGTAGTAGGCAATATCATCTGCATTGGACAATTCAAAGCCGAGGAGAAGAGCGCTTCCATCATCGTTTGGACGGTCAGTTAATTCCAAGTCAGTCAATCGGTCAGGAGGCGTGTTGTCGTTGATGTTGTCAATCGGTGTGACCGTTGCTTGAGTAAGGTCTGTAAGATGTACGTTTCCTTTGAGGTCGTGAACGGTTACAGCCACAAATAGTTCAACATCGGGTCGAATCAATTGAGGCGTGGATGCTGTTAACGCTGATTCACCGTACAATGCTGTTGAAATGGTGAGTTCAATTGAGTTTGTTCGATCATCGATCCATTGTTTGTTGAATGTGAAACAACCACATACGTCCGGATTTGTTCCAAAGGTGGCATAAGCCAGAGCCAGGTCATCCACAGGTTGATCTGCAACCCACACTGTGTAGGAGGCGAAATCATCTGCACCAGAAGGTGTCCAGACGACATCGATAGATGTTCCATCATCGTTTGCGTGGTCAAAGGCGAGTAGAGATGAGATTCGCTCAGGTGCGATACCTGACCCTATGATGTTCTGGAATGGTGTGGCCGTGACGATTCGTACGCTGTCAGTATTCCCATTCAACCACACATCGTAAGCAACGACGCCGATGGAATAGATCTGACCGTCAATCAAGGGCACCCCATCAAGAGAGGTGATTGTAGTCTCCGTGTCTTCACAAGAGTTGATGACGGCTGCTTGGGAAAATCCATCGACAGTTCCAATGATACCATCATCTCCAGCGTCCCCGCCCTGATTCATGAATACGGTGTAAAAGGCACAATCTTCAGCAGAACTTTGGTTCCACATAACGGAAATGCGCCCGCCTTCATCGTCAGGGATATCTACGGCAGTGGTGCCTTCGATTGGTTCTGGAGCTTGGTTGTCGTTGAGTTCACCGGTTGGAACGACCGGTCCGACAATCGTGACATCAGAGAGGTTTTCTTGTCCCGCTTCATCAACACAGGTGAATCCGATCCAAACAGGAACTGCTGGTGCGAGTGACAAGATGCTTTGATTTCCTTGGTTCGGCAGATAGGATGTTTCCAAAGACAACCCCAATGCATCAGTCATGACCGTTGTTGATACGTATACATTGGTTCGAGCAAGGTCAAGAGCTGTACATCGAGCCCATTCAAGTTCAAGGTCTCCATCTTCTCCATTGCTCCCCATAGCGCTTGCAGTTGCCCATAGCGGTGCGCTTGGAATTTCATCTGAAGATGATGCAGGGCCAAACGGCGCAGAGACCTCTCCCCATCGTCCGTCGGTGTATTCAACCACGATAACGCCGTAGTAATCCGTTCCGTCTTTGATCGGTTGTCCGTTTGCAGTTTCAATGTCAGCCCCGAGGCGACTGTGAAGGGATACTGCCTTGTCAGGGGTCTGCCCCATCAAAGCGAGTTCGTTCGGTGCGGTAGCCCACGGGCCTTCATTGAGGAAAATGAGGTATCGCGAAAAGTCCTCGTCATGAACCAAAGACCACGAAGCAGTCAACGTACTTCCACCGTCATCGGGGCGGTCAACAAGATTTTCCATGTCAACAGGTGTGTCAGTGCGAATGTAGTCGTAGGTAATTCTGGCTTCCATCGAACCGTTTGACGGGGAATAGAGCCGAAGTTTAACATGGCGAGTATTGTCGTAAAGCAATCCGTTATCCAGGGCTAATTGTAGCGTAGAGCCGAGATTTGGGTCTTGACTTAGGTCAAGAGTTGCATCGTAGTTCACCGACATTGAACGCGCCCAAACCGCTGCACCGCTTTCGGAAGATGTGAACACAAGAGGGACCTTTTGCAACATGATTCCATGAGGTCCAGAAGTTCCTTGGGTGGAGTCAAGAGCAAAAGGCGCGGATGGGTCCACCAAGGAAATGTCAACGCCAGGATGTGTCATGCCCGTGATGTTGAGGCCAGACCCACCCGTTCCTTGCGAATTTGACAGGGCTCGGACGGTGAGAGGGTGGGCTCTTCTCATTGTGTAATCATCAACCTCAGTAAATTGGCCGTTAGTCTGCCATCCAACCAATCCTTCCGAAGTTGTAAGCCACACATGAGAACCAGTCACGATTCCATCGATAATGCCGCCTTGATTGAATGATGTGAGCCGTGCATGGTTGGTTGTCCTTGATTCGCTTAGCGAAGCCGAAGAACTGCTGAATGCGATGAGTTCGTCGCCGTTGCTCATCATTCCTTCAACAGGCCAAGTGGGAGTTTGATAGGATGCCAAACCGTCTTCAAACATTGTGTCAGAAGAGTTCCAGTGGGTCATTGGGCCGATATCAGTTGCAATGTGTAAGCCCCACCAATCGCCAGTTAGGGCAGTCACAGTGTTGGATGGTAATTGGTCAAATCTATGCGTTGAGATGACTTGCATGGTTCCGACATTAATCATCGTCACACCGGGGCGGTCTGCTCCGCGACCATCGTGACTCAAGACAAGAACCGGGGCCGGTGCCATTTGGCCAACGGGGATCTTGGTAAGGCCCCATGTAGAGGTAGACATCAGTCCGTCAGATGTGTCCATGAGAGTGGATGTTTCTGTGATTTCATCCCAAATAATCAGTCCAGACGGGGTAGCAAGGAAGACATTGGTTCCGATTACTAGGACGTCTTCAATGACATTGTCTTGGAGGCCGCTGTTGATCGTTACTGAATCCATCCAATCGTTTGTTGCTGTTGTGATGTTAAACCGACCAAGCCCACCATTTGTTCCGATGTACATGATGTTGTTTGAATCGTCAAATCCGTTGACAATATTGGATGGCAGACCTGCGATAAGCCGTCCTCCGTCAAACTGTTGCGTATTGAGGTCGAAGGTTTGGACGCCAGGAGGGCTTCCTCCTTCACCGGCTAAACCGATAACGAGGTGATTGTTGTAGAGTTCCATTTGGTCAAATTTGTCGTGAAGAGAGCCGGTAATTGAAGCTAGATTCTTATTGGGGACATCAAGTTTCATCAATCCTGTAGGATTGCTTGCAATGTAGAGTTGGTCTCCTTGAAGGTAGAAATCCGTAGCGCGAGAGTTCGCAGCCATGGCCCACCCATATTCCCACTGAACATCACCATTGGGCTGGAAGGTTCCTTGAAGGAGGCCAGCGCCGATGCCTGAGAATTGGCCTTGGGCTGTTTGGCCTCCTGTTGCGGCCCAAATGTGCGTTGAGTTTCCAGCCATTGCTGTAATCTGCCCGCTAACTAAGCCTGGGAGGTCGACGACTTTCTGCATGCCGAGTGTGGACAATGTTGAGACGTGACTGTAGCCCGATGAACCGCCAGCTTGCCCCATCATCCAGCCTGTTGTGCCTCCAAGCCACTGGAACGAGGTAACTGATGAACCACCGCTTTGCACATTGGCTTGAGTCGTTGTTGCACCGTTTGACGACATTACGGAGTATCCTCCGCCGATGAGATTGGAGCCCGAGTTGCCAATACCATGGCCAACGATGAGTTGCCCGTTTGCGTGAGCGAGAGAATCGTACCAAATACGGTCACTTGGTAAGTTGTGACTCGTAGTTGTCAAACTTGCAAGGAACGAGTTTGAGGAAAAACTGTATTTGGAAATAGGTTGATTGTCGTTGTAATATCCGATGTAGAGGGTGTCTGCGGAATCGCAAGTCACTGAGGCGGGGGAAGTCCCGTCGAGTTGCGAGCGGTCAAATCCTGAAAGTACGGTTTGATTTTGAAGGTCAATGCGGGCAATTCCGCCGTTATTGTTGTACATGGCAATGTTGAGTGCTCCGCCACACATCTCCATTGAAATGGGATATCCGTTTGGAATATTTGTGTATGAATCGGCTGCGTACGACGACCATGCGCCAGTGCTGTCTCGGAGAGAAATAATTCCCTCTGCGAATCCGCCCCATCCTTGGAAGCGTGCTCCTCCAACAGCAAGGTTAGCACCGTCGGTCCATAGTTCGTAGAAGATTGTTCCTGCATTGGTCGGAAGTCCGTTTCCTGCAGTCCACTTTGCCGCCCATTGGTTGGAAGTTTCGTTGTAACGATGAACCCCATCTTCGGCTGCGAAGAGGACATGTCCGTCGTATTCAACCATGCCGCGAATTGGAAGTTCGTAAGTATCCCAAGAGTTGACTAGGGTTCCGTTTGGAGCATACAGGTCAAGTTTGAGTTCACCCCAAGACACCCATGTGTTCCCGATGGATGAACGGTACGAAGTGACTCTGTCAACCGACCCTGTTGGGAGAATGTTGTTTTCAAAAGAATTGCTTGTAGTGTTCCACATTCCGATACCGCCCGAGCCGTCAGAATTCCACCATTGAGGGGATACAACACTGGTCATGAGAATGTCTCCAACCAGATCCATGCCAACAATATCTCCTCCGTTTTCACCTACTTGGGAGCCGATGTCGATGTTGCCTAGATTGGTGAGGTTAAACACGTCAAGGCGACTTACTTCATCGCTCGCAGTTAGTGAATGATAATACATGATGTTATTGTGAATAATCATACCATATGGGTCCCCATTAGCGCTGTAGAGATTGCTTGATTTCTCAATGTCGTAAGCCTCGCCTCCGGTAGTGACGTTGATGAGTTGGAACCCGTCACTTCCACCTACCCAGAGCAAATTTTGACGGATATCCGCCACCATTCCTGTAACATCATCATTTCCTCCGTCAAGAACACCGTTATCTTCGGTGAACGGCGTGAGCCATTCGTTAGAAGTGATATTGTAACGAAGGACGCCTAATCCATCGGTTCCGATGTAAGCGATATCTCCCATGATTTCCACAACTGCATTTTCAGTTTGTGTGCCTTCTCCCCAATTGTAGTCATGTTGGAAGTTTGATTTTGTGATGAGCCCAACTCCAGACGTCGTGCCTCCGTAAACATAGTTGCTGTCGTAACTCACGCTGTAGGTAGCCCAGTTGGGCATGCCATCATACACGTTTTGGCAGTCACTGACGGCCATTGTCGCAAGGCTGTACTTGCATACGCCAATGTTGGTACCTGCGTAGATGAAAGCTCCAGCGTTGCCTGCTTCAATTGCAAAGTCAAAGAATTGCGTTGGACGGGTTTGCCAACTGCTTCCTTGGCCGAAGTTCGTCGTTTGTGTTCCGTCCCATTTTCTGGCGCCTTGTTGTGTGCCAATGTAGAGGTTAACACCGTCACTTGCTAGCGCATAGATTTGGTTGCTTGGCAGTGGAGCATTCCTACCGCTGGCGAGAATTGGCGTAAGGATCTCTCCGGTTGAAAGGTCCTTTCGGACAACGCCGAATCCTTGGAGGCCGAGGTGAAGGATGTTGCCAACCATGGCAACACCAGCATAACTTACGCCGTTAATTCCAGTTGAGCCCCACGGGGTCAACCATGAATCGTTGGTGATATCGTATCGAAGAATACCTTTGTCTTCTGTAGCCACATAAGCCCTCCCACCGTTGAGCACAACGTCTCCGAGAAGGGATGAAGGAATACCGTTGGTGGTGTCGTAACCGATGCATGAAGATGCTGATTGTTGGGGTTGTGAACGATTGATAATTGCAAATCCGCCGTTCTCCAACGATGCCACAATCGAATCCGCATTCATGTCAAGGCTCAGGAAATCTGAGCCTGTTGCCCAGCAACCTTGTCCGTTCCACTGGTTTAGGACCGTGCCTGAAGATGAGTGCTGGACGACAGTGCTGTTGGACGTTGCGAGGAACAAATCTGTACCATCCGAACCCATAGCCAGTACATCATCAGCCAACGGCCAAGAAGGCAACCAGACGGTATTGCCTATGTCAAATCGGTTGATTCCAGTTCCATCATTTCCTGTGATGTAAAGGATGCCGTTGATTTCCTCAATGAGGCCCATTTCATCCGTAGTGGGTCCACTTGAGAGCATGATGTTCCCTTCCAATATCGGGCTGTTTCCAGGTGTCAAATGGGCGAGTGTTCCTTCCCCGTCGCTGATAAGCAATCCTGTTTGACTTGGTGAGGCTTGACCAAGGTCGTCCCAGATCATCATCGCCTGAGCCTCAGATTGCAAACCAAAGTCGGAGAGTGCGTATGTGGTTGAGAATATTCCATTTGTTGTATTGTAGACGTGGAGCGATGGTCCGTTTAGAATGTAGAGGTTCGAATCAACTCTTGCAAGGCCGGCGATATCGTTGCTGTCAAGCCAATTCGAAGCAGTCCATGTGGAGAGCCAAAAGCCTGCCGAGAAATCAAATCGGGCAAGCCCGTTATCGGACGACCCCAGTAGGAGTTGATTTCCGGAAACAGCCATTGTTGTGACATCATCGGAATGAAGCGTATTTCCGGTATTCCAAGACGAGAGCGGAGCGTTTGTTGTCAAGTCGTATCTGTACACTCCAGCGCCTTCAAACGCAGTGTAGAGCACACCATTGACTTCAATCATGGCTGTAGCCGATTCCGGAATGATCGTGCCTGCATTGGTTGTTTGAACGCTGTTCCAACCGACACCGTCCCACTGTGAAACTCCACTAGCGTCAGCTCCGAAGACTTCACCGCTCGTTGTTAGTATGAAGGTATCAAACGATTCTGTGAGAGATGGTAGGGCAGGTTGGAGGCTTGAATTATCCAAAGATAACGCATGCATTGTACCGTCTCCAGCAAGGAGGTGAAGGAGGCCATTGTTTGCATCAACGACCATTTCATCGATGCCCATATAATTGGTAAATTCCATCATATCAATGACGACGGGGTTCGCGTTGACATCAAGCATGAGAAGGTCATTGTTCACGGCTACATACATGAATCCAAGGCCAGGGTGTACTGCGTAATCGTTGATGATGGTCTCAACAGGACGTAGAGAGACTGCGGGGTCGACAGGGGCCAGGGCTTGAATGACCATATCTGTGATTTCAGCATCGGATGGTAAGGTCCAACCTGCGTCTGAATTGCTGTTCGGGTTCAAACGCCCTTCGTACACGGCGCCATTGTCGAACTGATTGGATTCACCCAGCATGCCTGAACCAGACCAATCGAACAGACTTGTTCCCATACCCTCAACGGCAAGCAACGGGCTTTCAATCACCATTCCATCTTCTCCACTTACTCGGATTTCAAGCGTGACGTTGGATAATTCGGCCCCGGGTGCAAAGCTCAGATTCCAATCTGCGCTTGCTTGAGCACCGGTACCGGAGGCGTTTGCTCCGATGGCATCAAGCGTGACCCATCCAGTGTCGTTACTTCCCTCTAGCGGCCACGTTACTCCGCTGGGCTCAGCATGGGCGGAAACCGTCGAAAGGGTAAGCAATGGTGCCATTGACATGAGCAGCATTAGCAGGACCATCGATAGGGCGCGGCCAGCCGCTCGAGAGTCGTTCACAGCACTTCGGGTTGGATTCATATGACGCACCGGACTTTCAGGGTATTTGAAAGGGGCTCCTTCTTGACTATACAATAATTCAACAAATCGCCGCAAAATCGCGCTCATTTAGCCGCAAAATCGGTTTCGCCCATGATTCAGAGCCTCAAAGAATCGCATCTCATCAGCAAGGACTCACACAACACTCAAACCATAGATGTCAGCCGTTGGATAAGGGGTCCGTATGGAACGAGAAACCAAAGAGCGATTGCTTCGCAAGGAAGCACTGGAATACCACGAGGCAGAACCGCGTGGAAAAATCAAGGTCGTTCCGACCAAACCACACGCTACTGCTCATGAATTGAGCCTGGCTTATTCCCCGGGGGTAGCCTATCCTTGTTTGGAGATAGAAGCGCGTCCCGAAGACGCTTACAAGTACACGTCAAAAGGAAACCTTGTGGCCGTTATTTCCAACGGAACCGCAGTCCTTGGGCTCGGTAATATCGGAGCACTCGCCAGTAAACCTGTTATGGAAGGGAAAGGCTTGCTCCTGAAGACGTTTGCAGGTATTGACGTTTTTGATATTGAGGTGGATACCGAAGACCCTGAAGAATTTATCAGCACGGTTGTTAACATTTCCAAAACATTTGGAGGGATCAACCTTGAAGATATCAAGGCCCCAGAATGCTTCGAGATTGAGCGACGTATTGCGGAAGCGACCGACGTTCCCGTCATGCACGACGATCAACATGGAACCGCGATTATCTCAGCCGCTGCACTTCTTAACGCTGCAGAATTACAGGGTAAAGCCCTCAAAACGCTGAAGGTAGTAGTCATTGGTGCAGGTGCCTCTGCTATTGCATGTGCGAATCATTACATCGCTATTGGAGTGAGCATCAAGAACATCACGCTGGTCGACAGCCAAGGCATTGTCACCAAGAAGCGACTGGATGCAGGTGAGTTGAACGAATACAAGGCGCCTTTCGCTCATGACCGAGCACCAGGGGACCTCAGTGACGCCATGAAAGGAGCCGATGTGATGTTGGGTCTGTCACGGGGCGGATTGGTCTCCCAAGACATGGTCAAGAGCATGGCTGATAAACCGATTATTTTCGCATTAGCCAACCCTACGCCAGAGATTTTGCCTGAAGAAATCCTTGTTGTTAGGCAGGATGCAATCATTGCCACTGGGCGTTCTGACTACGTAAACCAAGTCAATAACGTACTGGGCTTTCCTTACATCTTCCGCGGTGCCTTGGATGTTCGCGCACGAGACATTACTCAGAACATGAAGATGGCAGCGACCAGAGCGCTTGCTCAACTTGCAAAAGAACCCGTTCCAGATTACATCTCCGCAGCCTATGACGGCGTAGTCATGCAATATGGGCCCGAGTACATCATACCCAAACCCTTTGACCGCCGTGTTTTGATTTGGGAAGCAGCTGCGGTAGCACAAGCTGCAGTTGATGAAGGAATCACCGGAGTTAGCGCTGAAGATTTTGACATCGACCGCTACAAAGAAGAACTTGAATCGCGTCTTGGCGAGTCCTATTCTGTCATGCGCCAAGTCATCAACCAAGTCAAAGGGAAGGGTAAGCGAATCGTGTTCCCAGAGGGAGATAACGAAGCCGTTCTACGTGCCGCTGCACAATTGTCGGAACAACGCATCTGTCAACCAATCCTACTCGGGCCCGTTGACCGCATTGACCGAATGATTGGAGAATTGGGTCTGCACTTTGAGTATGAACGGTACGACCCAAGGTACGATGAGCGACGTAAAACAGTCTATGCGGATGCATTTTTCGCACGAAGGCAACGCAAAGGAATCACATGGCCAGATGCGGCACGTTTGCTCAAAAGCAGACCTTATTTCGCAAGTCAAATGGTCCAACTGGGCGATGCAGACGGATTTGTTGGCGGCGTAAGTCGGAATTATGCTGACGTGCTACGGCCTCCCTTGCAACTGATTGGTAAATCCAAAGGCAGTCACTGTATCATCGGATGTTACATGATGAACATCAAAGGACGAACGATCTTCCTTGCCGACGCTACGGTAAACGTCTATCCAGACAGCAGAACACTCGCTGAGATTGCCGTTCAGACCGCAAAGGTTGCACGACGGTTTGGTGTCATACCAAAGGTCGCCATGCTTTCGTTCTCGAACTTTGGTTCCACTCGTGCCCAACGAAGTGAACGGATTGAGGACGCCGTTTTAATGGCACGAGAACTCGACCCTTCGTTAGTAATTGACGGCCCAATGCAAGGCGATACGGCGCTCAACACCCTTGTTCAAGATGAGTATCCGTTCATGAATCTTGAAGGTCCGGCCAATGTTTTGGTTTTGCCGAATCTTGCGGCAGCCAATATTGCTTACAAATTGTTAGAGGAGCTTGGAGATGCTGAGATGACAGGGCCAATTCTTGAAGGAATGGACCGGCCTGTTCAGTTGGTAGCACGACAAGACGGCGTTCGTCACATTGTCAACATGGCAACCATCTGCGCTGCAGATGCCATCCGCAGTGAATCTTATTGGGATACACTATCCGATGCATCTTCTAAGGAATGAACATCCTCATAACGTAATGTTGGGCGTTTTGGTCTCCAAATCGCACCGGTTATGAAACCAGCACACAAGCCTCCGAAAAAGAGGTTGAACCATCCGTCGATGGCGTAGGCTCCCATTCCCCTGGCGATTGGAATCGCAAAAGAAGGAACGATTCCTAGTATGGTGGTCCAAAGGAGTTCAGAACGAATATTGGCCCATGTGTCAGTTGTTGACGGCACTCGCTTTGCCGAGGACGTTCGTATTGGCGAGAGTACCAAGCGCGCATAGACTCCAGGAAGGGGCCGTTGAGACGGGACCGTTCCTTTTGCAAATACGGTTGCATTGCGCGGATGAATTGCCATGACTGCGGATTGTGAGGAAGCAGGTCCGATGAATTCGTTTGGACGAGGTCGCCCATCCATCATGGCCCCCCTGTTGTTTGAGGCAGGACCGTCTGCAAGGCGTTCATTGGTGCCGACTCTCAGGGCAAACGCTCCTTCGCGTTGGGCAAGATACCATTCAGATTCCGAGGGAAGACGGAGTTCCCACGACCCTTCATGTTCGTTGCAAAATGTTTTGAATTCTGAAGACTCCATCATCGCTTGACAAAGTTCCTCGACATCGTTTGCCGTTAAGTCGTCCATCGGTAGGTCTGCCTCTGCCGATTGAGTCTGAGCCTGGAGTGCCGCTGCAACATCAGCACGGGTAAGCAGTTCATTCATGATGAAAAATGCAGGTAGCCGGACTTCGTAGGCTGGGCGCTGACTTGAGTAAATCCATCCGCCTTTGTTTGTTCCAAGAACAAGCGTATCCGAGGCGACTTCTTGAAAGTCGATGGACCCGAAGCGAACCATGTTCTCACTTCACAAGCGTGCGTTCCATACGGTTGTACCAGGAGATTCCAGCAGCATGGTCGGTGAGCAGTTTGAATTGAGGGAACGGAGAGACCGAACGCATGTAGCCAAAGGCTGCAAAATCGACCAAATCCGGGCTTGACCCTCCAAAGAACGCTTCACCGTTGTGTGAGTCAGTAAATTCGCTAAGCAAATCATGCCAGAGTTGTTTGGGCTTTCTGCCGTCCTTTTTGACGCGCTTTCTTGCGATAATTCCCCACATGATTGGGAATCCTGCCCAGGCGTAGAGTCGCTTAGAAAAGAAGCCGAACTTCTCGATTTTCGAGATTCGGGTCGTTGTTTTGAGGGCAGAGCCGAGGGAGCCATAGAGGATGGGAACGGTTGCTTTGGACATGTGAAGGTCGACCCATTCTAGCCACTGCTTTTGACGCTCAGCATCACCCATTGCAGCCATTTTTCCACCGTTGTATGCAGCATCAATGTGCTTTAGAAGTGGTGTTGAATCAACGACGTGTTCTCCATTTTCGTCCGTGAAGACGGGGACCTTTCCCCAGTCGCCTGCGAAGGCAACATCCTTCTTGATTTTCATACCGTTAACTGGAATGTATTCAATGTCCATTCCGAGGTGCTCAATCAATCCTCGGACCTTCCAACAAAACGGGCAGGTGTAAAGCATGTGTAAGGTTGGGGTTTGACCCATGTTGAGGGCTGAGGACCGCCCTTATTCAATTCTCGTTCTCTCCAACATTCTCTGGCTTCCATCCAGCTTTCCAGAAATCAAGATTATCCAGCCACGCTAACCACTCTTTATCGGTACAGGTCAAAAGGCGGAATGCTCTGCTTTCCAGCCCTTCACGGTTAGATGGATTCAACATTCCTTCTTCCATTGCATCCCTCCACTCCACCTGCATTTGGCGAATTTGCCGCCGTGCTTCTTCAGGCTGGTCAAAATTCATTTCACAGATATCGCGCAATTCGCTGATCCATGTTCGTGTATCTTTGAGAAGAGGATCGTTGACCACGGGGCGGGAAGTGGTTGACTTTTTCCCGAAAGGCCACCATCCCATGAAGAACCACCAGTGCCTTTGGTTAATTGACCTGTTCATTGCGCAAGGGATTGAAGAACTCAACCGCTGAGCGCTCGGTATGGGCCGAATCACCGTTCACCTCCACGGGAAAACGAAAGACAAGGCTTTGGCTACGTTGATTGAGATGTACGCTAAACGACTGGAACAACGCTCCATTCGTTGTGTGACTCATCCTGCAAAACTAAC